>DATHJR010000441.1:0-4678 GCA_035286525.1 Gemmatimonadaceae bacterium
CACCGAGAGCTACCAGCCGCCCACCGCCACGCAGGAGCTCACGCACTTCTCCAACTTCAAGCGCGGGCTCCGGCGCGCCGACGGCCAACGTTCCACCTGGTGGTCGAGGATGTGGAAGCGGGCCTGATCGCCATTTGGGGATATATTCATCCCCATGAAGATCTACACGAAGACGGGTGACGACGGCGACACGGGGCTCTTCGGCGGTGGCCGCGTGCCGAAGGATCACCCGCGCGTCCAGGCTTACGGCTCCGTCGACGAGCTGCTCGTCGCCGTCCAGCGCGATCTCTTCAGCCTCGGCGCACTCCTCGCTACCCCCGATCCCGACAAGGTGCGCGAGTATCTCGAGAAGGCGAGCATCGGCGACTCGCGGATCGAAGCGCTCGAGGCTGCGATCGACGATGGTGAGGCGGAGCTCGAGCCGCTCCGCGCATTCATCATTCCCGGTGGCACCGTGAAGGCCGCGACGCTGCATCTCGCGCGCACGATCTGCCGCCGCGCCGAGCGCGACGTGCTCGCGATGTCGCGGAGTGAGGCGCTGCCGCCGATCATGATCGTGTATCTCAATCGACTTTCCGACCTGCTCTTCGTGCTCGCCCGCGTGGCGGCTCGGAGGGCGGGCGCGGCCGAGGTTACGTGGTGAGCGGCGTCGCGGCGCGCGATGCCGCCGCGATCGCGGTCGGCTCGTACGACGTACACGTTGGCACGGGACTGCTCGATCGCGCGGGCGACATCATTCGGAGTGTCGCGCCCGCGCATCGATACGCGATCATCTCCGACGCCAACGTCGCGCCGCGATATGCCGCGCGCGTGCGTGAGTCGGTTGGCGCCGCGCGATCGGAGCTGTTCGCAATACCCTCCGGCGAATCACACAAGACGCGCGAGCAGTGGGCACAGCTCACCGACGCCCTCCTTGCCGCCGGCTTTGGCCGCGACACCACCATCCTCGCGCTTGGAGGCGGCGTGATAGGCGATCTCGCGGGCTTCGTCGCCGCGACATACATGCGCGGCATTCCGTTCGTGCAGCTCCCGACCTCGCTCCTCGCGATGATCGATGCGTCGGTGGGCGGCAAGACGGGTGTCGACACGGCATCGGGAAAGAATCTCGTGGGCGCATTCCACCGGCCGCGCGCGGTGATTGCCGATCCCGCCGTGCTCGCGACGTTGCCCGTGAACCATCTGCGCGCCGGGCTGGCGGAAGCGGTGAAGCATGGGGCGATCGCGGATGCCGCGTACTACGCGAGCGTCGATCGCTCGCTGTCCGCGCTGCGCGACGATCCGACAGGCGCTGCGATGCGCCCACTCATCGTCCGCAGCATCGAGATCAAGGCGAGCATCGTTCTCCAGGACGAGCGCGAATCCGGCATCCGTCGCAACCTCAATTTCGGCCACACGATCGGCCACGCGATCGAATCGGAGAGCGGCTACCGCCTGCTTCACGGAGAGGCGATCGCGATCGGCATGGTGCTCGAAGCGCGGCTCGGCGAGCGCCTCGGAGTTACCGCAGAGGGCACGGCGAAGCAACTCCGCGATACTTTGACGCGCGCTGAACTACCCGTCACAATCCCGAAAGATCTCGATCCGCAGCGCATTCTCTCCGCAGCCCGCGGCGACAAGAAAACGCGCGAAGGCGTGACGGAGTACGCACTCCTGGCCGAGATCGGGCGAGCGACTGCGGGCCTTCGAGCGCCAGATGAAGTCGTGCTCGAGCTGCTCACGCAAAGCGGCAACGCACAATAACATACGACGAGCTGAGCGAGGGCATCTTCCTTGCCCCGCAGATGCCCGACTCCAACCAACGGATCGACATGTCTTCGTTCACCACCTTTCTTATCGGCTATTTCATTTTTGTCATCGGTGTCTGCATCGCCGCGTATTTGTTGCATGCGCCGACTCAGTGGATTGGCGTGGGCGCGATCATGCTGGTAGGGCTGGGCATTTTGACCGCCACGCAACGGACCAAGCCACGCGATCCGCAAAAATGATCGGCGCAATCACCTAGAAAGATCGATTCGCGCGATTGCGTGACGTGCGCCGAGGCCATTTGCGCGCGTGATTTTCGGCACACTTTGTGGCTGTTGACCTAACCGCTGGCCGCGGTTATCCTGCCCGTCGTTGGGGCTCGGCAGCAACGAGCCGCCGCACGACCGGCTCATTTCCTCCCCACGCCGCCGTGCCGCTCGTCCACCCTTCCGCAAAGAATGGGGGCGTGTATGGAGCATGTGACCGAGAGCAGGTCTAAAGGGTTCTTCCGCTCTTCCCCCTCCACCGCTTTCGATCAATACCTGCACGACATTCAAAAGCTGCCGCTCATCAGAGATCCCGCCGAGGAGCGCAGGCTCGCGCGTCTCGCGCAAAAGGGAGACGAAGTCGCTGCCGAGCGTCTCGTCACCGCCAATCTTCGTTTCGTCATCTCGTATGTGAAGAAGTATCAGGGCCACGGCCTCGACCTGAGTGAGCTCGTCGCCATCGGCAACGAAGGTCTGCTCAAGGCCGTGAAAAAGTTCGACCCGGATCAGGGTGTCAAGTTCATCTCGTACGCCGTGTGGTGGGTGCGACAGGCAGTGCTCAAGGCGTTGGCCGAGCAGACTCGCTCGGTTCGCATTCCGCTCAATCAGAATTCGCAGCTCATCAAGTTGGCACGTGCGGAAACCGTGCTGGCGCAGGTTCTCAAGCGCGACCCAACCGATCACGAGATCGGTCGCCTGATCGAGGAGACGCCGGAGCAGGTGCGCGCGTCGCGCCAGATGTCCGCCACGGAGCTGTCACTCGATGCGCCGATCGATCGTTCGGACCGGGAAGCATCCACGCTCGGCGAGCGCTTCGTCGGAGTGGAAGGCGGGGAGATCGAGGAAAACTGCGATTTCAAGCTGATGCGCGAGTTCATCGATCGCGTCTTCCGGCAGTATCTTACGCCGCGAGAGCGAAAGATCCTCTATCTCTACTACGGTCTCGACGAAGGGGCCGAGGCCATGACGCTCGAGAAGATCGGCGCGCTCATGGGAGTTACGCGCGAACGCATTCGTCAGATTCGCGAGCGCGCATTCGAGAAACTGCGTGGCTCTCCACACGGGAACGCCCTCGCCAGCTTCTGGACCGCCGCCTAAACACGCGCACGGTCGGCGCGGTGCGCTGATCGACACAGAAAAGCTCGCGGCGCTCCTCGCCGCGATCGTCGGCGAACGAGGGGTGTTGGCGCGTCCGAGCGAGCTCGCGACATACAGCTCGGATGGGCTCCCCGGCTACCGGCTGCGCCCCCGCCTCGCGGTCTTTCCGCGTACGAAACAGCAATTGATCGACGTCGTGCGACTCCTCGCCCGCGAGCGATGTCCATTCGTCGCGCGCGGCGCCGGCACGGGACTCTCCGCGGGCGCGCTCGCAAGCGGCGAGGCGGTGGTCGTCGGCCTCAATCGGCTGAACCGGATACTTTCGATCGATCCAGTGAACAGGCTCGCGGTAGTCGAGCCGGGCGCGGTGAACGTGACGCTTACCCGCGCGGCCGGCGCGCACGGCCTGCATTACGCGCCCGATCCGTCGAGCCAAACCGCATGCACGATCGGCGGCAACGTTGCGGAGAACAGCGGCGGCCCGCATTGCCTCAAGTACGGCGTGACGCTCAACCACGTCGTCGCACTCGAGGTCATTCTCGCGAGTGGCGAGATCGTGACGCTCGGCAACGCCGATGGTGAGGTAGACGGCTACGACCTCCTCGGCGCCTTCATCGGATCGGAGGGATGCTTCGGCATCGCGCTCGAGGTCACGGTGAAGTTGACGCCGAATCCGCAGGGCGTGCGCACGCTCCTGGCGGATTTCATGTCGATCGACGCGGGCGCTCGCGCGACCTCCGCGATCATCGCAGCGGGGATTCTGCCCGCGGCCCTCGAGATGATGGATGGTCCAACGATTCGCGCGGTCGAGGCATCGATTTACGCGGCCGGATATCCCGCCGATGCGGACGCCGTGCTGCTCATCGAGCTCGACGGCCTCGATGCGGGGCTCGACGCGGATGTGAGGCTCGTCGAGCAGCACTGTCGCGCGGCCGGAGCCCGCACCGTGCGCATCGCGGCGAACGAAGAGGAGCGCGCGCGGCTGTGGCAGGGACGAAAAAAGGCGTTCGGCGCGATGGGCCGCATCGCGCCGGATCTCGTGGTGCAGGACGCCGTCATCCCGCGCACGAAGCTCCCCGACGTGCTGCGCGAGATCGCGGCGATCGCCGCGCGCTGGCAGATCCAGGTGTGCAACGTCTTCCACGCGGGCGATGGCAACCTGCATCCGAACATCGGCTACGACTCGCGCAACGAGGATGAGTCGAAGCGCGTCGGCTTCGCGATGCGCGACATCATGCGGGCGTGCATTGACGCCGGCGGCACGATCACCGGCGAGCATGGCATCGGGCTCGACAAGCTCGAGTACATGCCGCAGATCTTCTCGCCGGAGTCGCTCGCGGCGCAGTGCGCGCTGCGCGACGCGTTCGATCCCGAGCGCCGTGCGAATCCCGGCAAGGTCGTGCCGGTGCACTCGTGTCGCGAGTGGAGAGGCGCGTGAGCACCGCCCTCGTGCAGGATCGCGTGCGCGCGCGGAGTACCGCCGGCGCGCCGCTGCGCATCGCGGGCACCGGCAATTGGCTCGACGCGGGTCGTCCGGTGCGCGGCGCGGCAACGCTGTCGCTCGCATCCGA
>DATHJR010000442.1:0-2109 GCA_035286525.1 Gemmatimonadaceae bacterium
CGCCCGAGCGGCGATAGTTGTTGAGCGCGAGGGTGAACGAATCGGCGTCGGACACTGGCTTTCCACGAACGGTGAGCGACGTGATGCGACTGCCGGCGGGGCGCGAGAGGTCGATGGTGTAGTCCGCGCCCGCAACGACATCGAAGTTGTAGCCCGGAATGTCGGCATGGACAGCGGGCTCGCCCGTTCCGAACGTACCATAGTACCGCGCGCTGTATTCGAGGTACGCCCTGAGTTGCGCGCCGGTAATGCGCACCGCGGAGAGCGTGTTCTCGTACGGATAAAGCCGAGCGATCTCGCCCACCGTCACCGGCCCTGAATCGATCCTCGCGCGCACGTCGAACACCGCGGTCGACGCGAGATCGCTGTGCGCGGTGCGACGCTCCACTTCGAGTATGAGATCCGCGAGCGGGGTATCCATCACGCGGCCGGAGTCGGCGCTCCAGCGAACATCGGTGGTGCCGACCGCCGTCGCGACGTACTGCGTCGCCGCCGCGTGCGCCGCGCGCACGGCACTGGCAACCGCTGCATTTTCGGCGTGGCCGGCAGACTGGATGAGCGAGGAGCTCTTGTCCGCCACGCGCCAGCCGTCACCGGTCTGCCGCAGGTGCAGCTCGGCCACCGCGACGCTCGTCGCCCAATTCTTCGGCTGCATCAGCAGCGTTCCCGCGATGACGGTGTCCGCCATCTGCTTGTGCGAGTGCCCGTACACGATGAGATCGATTCCCGGCACCGCGCGCGCCACCGCGGCCGCGACGTTCTCGCTCGGCAGCCGCGATACGGCGGTGTCGTAGCTGGAGGGCTCGCCGAGGCCGGTGTGCATGACGACGACAATGACGTCGGCGTGCTCGCGGCGGGCGGAATCGACCTGCGCGCGCACGGCGGGAATTATGGGACCGATAGCGAGCTTCCCGGACAAGTTGTCCCTGTCCCACGCGTTGGAGCCCGGGGTCGTCGCACCGATGATCGCGATTCGCGCACTGTTGCGCTCGACGAGCGTGTGACCGGGGAACGGCGCGGGCCCGCTCGCGGCGTACGCATTGGCCGCGAGCAGCGGAAACCGCGCTCCCCTGATGGACACGTAGAGAAAGGGGAGCCCGTAGTTGAACTCGTGATTTCCGACGGCCGCCGCGTCGTAGTGCATCGCGTTCATCGCGGCGAACACCGGGTGCACGGCAAAGCTCTGCCTGCGCGCGGCAACGTAGGTGAGCGGCGTGCCCTGCAGCATGTCGCCCGCGTCTACGAGCACGACACGTCCCGGAGCCGATGCGCGGATCGAGTCGATGATGGTCGCCGCGCGAGTGAGCCCGCGTGCCGTGTCGGGCCTGGCGGTATAGTAGTCCCACCCCGTCAGGTGGCCGTGCACATCCGTCGTCGCGGCGACCAGAAGCGTCATCTCGAGCAGTGCACGTGGCGGCCTCGCGGAGGTCGCCGCAAGCGCGCCTAGCGGGAGCAGAACGAGAACGGCGCGCGCCAGACTGTGCATCGCGAAAAGTTAGCCGGCTCGCGCAGGGCGTGCGAGTGCGCACTCCCGGCGTTGACCGCGAGGTAAAGGCGAGTCAACTTCGAAGCATGGGTTACATGATCGTGACGGCACCTGCGCTTCCAATTGCCGTTCGCTGCTGCGAACATTTTCCGGCAGAGAGCACGCGATGCCGCCGCTAATGGTCGGCGTCGCCGGCGGTTCCGGATCGGGAAAGACCACCGTCGCACGCAAGGTGGCGGAGCGGCTGACAGACATTTCCGTCGCGTCGGTGAGCATGGATGCGTACTATCGCAACATGACGCACCTCACGTTCGACGAGCGCAGACAGCTCAACTGGGACCATCCAGATGTGGTGGACATGGAGCTGTTGGGTGATCAGCTCGAGGCGCTCGCGGGCGGCAGCTGCGGGACATTCTCGATCAGTACATGAGCACCGTTCGACCCATGCACGAGGAATTCGTGGAGCCCACGAAACAGTACGCAGACATCATCGTTCCTCACGGCGGCAAGAATGAAGTCGCGATCGAAATGATCGCGGCGCGCATTCAGGACCGCCTCCGCGCGGTGACCGCATGAGCGCACCCGCCGGCGGGGAGCGCATTCTCGTCGTCGATGACGAGAAG
>DATHJR010000443.1:0-5576 GCA_035286525.1 Gemmatimonadaceae bacterium
ATGGTGATCGCATCATCGCCCGAGAGGATGTCGAATCCGTCGGGCATCGCGTGCGCGACGGCGGCCATCTGGCTGATGTTGCCCGAGGCCTCCTTCACAGCCACGATGTTCTCGACGTCGGCAAGGCGGCGCAGCGTCGGCGTCTCGATGTTCACGCTCGTGCGACCCGGAATGTTGTAGAGCACGATCGGCAGCGGAACTCCATCGGCGATTGCCTTGAAGTGCTGGTACAACCCTTCCTGCGTCGGCCGATTGTAATACGGATTCACGGACAACAGACCGTCGACGCCGATCCGCTGCAGCTCGTTGCCGAGCGAAATGACTTCGGCCGTGTTGTAACCACCGGCGCCGGCAAGCACCGGTACAGCGCCGTCTGCTTCCTCGACCGTGATCGACACGACGCGCACGTGCTCGGCGCGCGTGAGCGTGGGACTCTCGCCGGTGGTACCGCACGGCACCACGAAATCGACACCGCCGTCGATCTGTCGTCGAACCAGCCGTCGAAACGCAGGTTCGTCCAGCGACAGGTCTTCGCGGAACGGCGTGACGAGTGCCGTGCCGCATCCCGTGAAAAGGCTCATGTATCTCCGATCATGACTTTGCAGCGTGTCGGTGGCGGCACGATCAGAAGTCGATCTCGCTGAACTCGTACACTCCTTTCTTCCCGACGATCCACTGTGCCGCCTTCAGCGCTCCACGCGCGAAGCCTTCGCGGCTGCGGGCCGTGTGTCGCAGGGTGATCGTGTCGGCGGAGGAATCGAATCCGATCTCGTGCGTTCCGGGCTGAGCGCCGGCGCGAGTGGACGCGATATCGATTGGGCGCGAATACCCCGCGGCCTTCATCACCTCGGCGAGCTCGAGCAGCGTACCCGAAGGAGCATCCTTCTTCGTGTGATGATGAATCTCCCATGCCCACGCGCCGTACTCGGGCTCCTTCGCGAGAAGTCGCGCAGCCTCGCGGACGACTCGCACGAAGATGTTCACGCCAATCGAGAAGTTCGGACCCCACACCAACGCCGCATCGTGCGCCTCGACCGCGGAGCGCACGCGATCCATCTCGCCCATCCATCCGGTCGTCCCAACCACGACCGGAACGCCGGCCCCGAGGATCTTGTCGACGTTGCCTGCAACGGCTTCGCCGCGGGTGAACTCGATGGCGACGTCGGCGCCCTCGACTCGCGAGAAGTCGTCGCCCCGCTCGATGCGCGTGTGAATCGTGAAATCGAATTCGGGCGCGAGCTGCGCGACTAGGCGCCCCATCTTGCCGTACCCGACGATGGCGAGTTTCATGAAAAAGACGACCCCATTATTCACCATGATGACCGCACGTTCCATGGAGAATAACCAATCCAAGGCGGAACTACTTGGCCTTACCTAGATTTCCGACAGCGCTCTCGTTCCGCTCTCGACTTTCCCCAACCACAGAGTAATGCAAATCGAGTTTGCCGGCGCCGACCGCGAAGTGACGGGCTCCTGTCACATCCTCCGCGCGAACGACAAGACCGTACTCCTCGATTGCGGGCTGTTCCAGGGCCGTCGGAGCGACGCGGAGGCGAAAAATCGAGCACTCCCGTGCCCGATCGCCGAGATCGACGCCGTGGTATTGTCACACGCCCACCTCGACCACTCGGGAAGGCTGCCGTATCTCGTGAAGGCGGGCTATTCCGGTCCGATTCACGCGACGAAGGCGACGGCAGATCTGTGCGAGATCATGCTCGCCGACAGCGCCCACATCCAGGAGAGTGACTTCGCATTCCTCACGCGACATGGTCGGGAGGTCAGCGACCCCTTGTATGGGCTGCGAGACGCGGCACGAGTGGAGGAACTCATAGCGCGCCACCCCTACGACGCATGGTTCGACGTGTGCACGGGATTACGCGCGCGATTCACCGACGCCGGGCACATCCTCGGCTCCGCCTCGGTCGTGCTCGAAGCGACGACCGGCGCCGAGGTCACGCGGCTGATCTTTTCCGGCGATATCGGGCGCACAGGGCTGTCGATCATCCGCGACCCCGCTCCGCCCACCGATGCTGCGGACATAGTGATCATGGAGTCGACCTACGGCAACAGGGATCATGAGAGCGTTGCCTCGTCGCGAGAGCATCTCGGCCGCGTCGTGCGGGAGACCGCCGCGCGCGGTGGTCGAGTGCTGATCCCGGCGTTTGCTGTTGGGAGAACTCAGGAGCTCGTCTACGATCTTCAAGTGCTCTGGCGTGAGAAGGCAATTCCAGAGATACCCATCGTCATCGACAGCCCACTGGCAACGGCGGCGACCGCCGTGTTCGAGCGGAACACGGATCTCTTTGACCGCACCGAGGACCCCATTCGTGAAATCGCAAAGCCATTCCGCTTCGAGCGTCTCACGTACACGAGCAGTACCGAGGAATCGAAGGCGCTCAATCGGCGTATCGGTCCCATGATTCTCATCGCGGGATCGGGAATGGTCGAGGGCGGAAGAATTCTCCACCACCTGCTGAATGGCGCGTCGGACTCCAGCAACACGATTCTCATCGTCGGATTTCAGGCCGAGCATACGCTTGGTCGCCGTATCGTCGAGCGTCGGCCGGTCATTCGCGTGCTCGGAAACGATGTAGAGCTTCGCGCAAAGGTCGAGATCATCAATGGCTATAGCGCGCACGCGGACCGATCGGAACTGGCGAGTTGGTTGGCCGCCGTGCGCCGTACCTCACCCGCTCTGCGACAGATCTATCTCGTCCACGGAGAAATCGAGGCACAGGCTGCGCTCGCAGAGAGCCTCACGGCCCAGGGCTATCGCGTGAGCTGCCCGGCCCGTCACGAGAAAGTCGCCATCTGATTGCGTCGGCGAGCGGTGTTGCTTCGCGAGGCTCGTGGAGCAGCCAAACTACTTGCCCGGCTTCGGAATCGCGCCCTGAATCTCGAAGCTCGCCTCCTCGTACGCGCGCTGCACGGCCGGAAACGGATAGAAGTTCTCGAACGCCTGCCTGCGCACCACGTCGCCGCGGGTGAAGCTCTTGATGAACGGCGCGAAGTCGATCTGCTTCTGCGCGCTGTCGAGCGGTACCCCACGGAGCACGGCATCGCGCGCGCGATCGCGCGTGAAGACGAGCAGCTCGCGCACCATGTCGATGTACGCGTAGTCGTGCTGCACATCGCCGTGCCCCGGAACGATCACGGACGCGTGCAGTGCCTTCAGCGCATCGAGATCGCGAATCCAGTCGCCGAAGAATGCCGTGCCCGGGAAGGGACCTGGGAACGTCACGAGGTCGCCCGTGAGCAGCACGTGCTCGTCCGGCAGGTAGACGTAGGTATCGCCCGCGGTGTTGCCGCGCCCCGGGCTCACGATCTTCACGCGCCGATTGCCGAGCACGAGCGTGAGACTGTCGTCGCAGATGAGATCGGGTGGCGACGGTGTCGTCTTCAGCACCTCGGGCATGAATTCGGCGTAGTCTCGCGTGTAGATCCCCCACACCAGCCTGGTGCTGTCCGGCATCTTGCTGCTATCGCGCATCCTGCCGGTCGAGAGGCGCAGCCGCATCAGCGAGTCCGTTTGCGCGAAGCTCTTCATCTGGCCGATGTAGGTGGGCACGCGCTCGAGAATGCCCGCGCGCGTGGCCGTCGTTCCGATGATCGTCACGCCAGGGAAGGCCGAGCGATACTCGATGTTTCCGAGGTTGTGGTCCGGATGCCAGTGCGAATTCACCACGAAGCGCACGGGCTTGTTCGTAAGCTTGCGAATGTCGGCGATCTGTCTGCGCGTCGACCCCGGGATGTTGCCGGTATCGAACACGAGGACGCTGCTGTCGCCGATGATCACGATCGAGTTTCCCGATTGAAAACCGGTGCGCTCCTCGGGAGTGATGAATGCGTACACGCCGTCGGCCACGCGGACGGTGCGATAGGTCAGTACGGACGCGTATGAGGCGACCCCCTGCGCGCGTACGCTATCGACACTCGCGGCGGCCATGATCCCGGCCATGATCCCGGCGATGACGCACCGGCCCATCGCGACACGGAAAGTTGAAGCTCCCACGCTGGCGCCCCGGATGAAGGATGAAACAATCGGCGTGACGGCCGTCGTAGGAAGATGTGCGCCCGGTGCGCCGCGGCGTAGAACAGAATTGCTTCCGCATTGTCCGAATCCTGTACGGAACCCCCCTCGCCGCCCGCACCGTGATGCCCCCGCTCGAGGAATGTGCCAACGTCACGGTCGTGCACTCGGGATCGCCCTTCGAGATCCTGAGGGGGAGGTACGTGCGCCGGCGATTCGCGCCGCACGCACACGACACCTACGCGATCGGCACCATGGTGAGCGGCACGGCGACGTGCAAGTCACGCGGCGCAGCGACCACGCACGCGCCGGGCGATCTGATTACGATCGAGCCGGACCAGATTCACACGGGTGAGCCTCTGAGTGCGGACGGATGGAGCTACCGCATGCTCTACATCCCTCGCGAGGTGATGGCGCGCAGCTGGAGCAGCGACGGCCAGCTCCCTCGCTTCGCTCGCACCGGAACAACGGATCCGGAGCTGTCGGCGCGCCTCGCGCGCGTGCACGCGCTGCTCGAGCGCAACGCGGACCCGCTGCATCAGGAGACGGCTCTCCTCGGCACCCTGCGCACGATTTGCGAGCGCCACGCGCAGCATCTGCCCTCGTCGGCGCCGCGCCCGTCGCCCGCCCCGCTGCAGCGTGTGAGAGACTACCTCGACGCGCACTTCGACGAGCCGGTGAGTCTCGCCGATCTCGCGCGGGTGGCGCAGCTGAGCGCCTTTCACCTCATCCGCCAGTTCCGCCGCTACCATGGTGTGCCACCGCACCGCTATCTGGAGCTCGTGCGGGTGCGGCGCGCGAAGCTGATGCTGCAGCAGGGCGCGCGCATCTGCGACGTCGCGTACGCCACGGGCTTCAGCGACCAAAGCCATCTCACGCGCCAATTCAAGCGCGTGTGCGGCGTGACGCCGGGGAGCTACGCGCAGAGTTATCGGTGACTTACGGCGCGCCGCGCGATCGGCAGTCGGGGCACGCTACATAGCCTGCACTCAGCTCTTCTCGCGCGCATCGCGCCACTTCCGTATCGCGACCGTGTGCCCGGGGTAGTGGCCGAAGGTGTCGAGCCGCAGCCGGCGACGGAACCGTGTCTCGCTCGCCAACATTTCCTCGGGTGCGGCGCGAACGTAGGCCACGAGCCGCGCGTGCACCTCATCGTGCTGCTGCAACACCTCGGCCAGTGAAAGGTGGCTTCGCTTCACCGTCATGATCGCGTTGAAATCATCGATGCCGCCGTAGTGGTCGGAGTAGCGCTCCGGGCGGCCGCCCTCGAGGATGACGGGGAGATGCTTGAGCGCCTCCTCGTCCCACCACGTGACGTGCGCGATGATGTCCCGCACCGACCACTTGCCGGTCACGTTGGGAATCATCAACTCCTCGTTCGACAATCCGGCATACGATGCCTCGAAGTCTGCCCAGGCACGCGCGAGCTTCTCCAGCATCTGCTCCGTATCCACGGTTCGTCCTCACGGTTTGGCGGTGCAGAAAAATACGCAAAATGAGCCGCTATTGTTCGGTGCATGAACCCGCGCGCTGAGGTCGTCCGCCT
>DATHJR010000444.1:0-4126 GCA_035286525.1 Gemmatimonadaceae bacterium
TGTCGCTGCGCGCCGCGGCGGCGAGCCGCGAGCGCTGCTCCGCGGACAGCACGTCCTGCGGATTCTGCAGCAGCCCGCTGCCCGCAACGACGTACCCGGCGGGAACGGTGACGGAGAAGTCGATGTCCCCGTACTCGAGGTAGAACTCGCCCTGCCCCAGATACTGGTCGGTGTTCCACCCGCGTACGTCGTCGTAAACATCCACCCGCGGGTACCATTGCGCGATCTCGTACAGCGGGCCGTCTCGCGCCATTCGGTCGGAGCCATGCTCCGGCACCGTGAAGCTGTAGTCCATCGCGATCGTCACCTTTCCGCCGTGCGGCGCGAGCGGCTCCGCGAGATCGACTCGCATCTGCGTCTCGTGCACCCGCGATGTCGCGCGCTTGCCGTTCGTGACGAGATTCTGAATGTCGTAGCCGCCCTCGAACCCCCGGTCGCCGAACCGCGTGTCCTCCGGGAACAGCGCACTGCCCGCGCTACCGCTCTTGTACAGATTCTGGTCGAGCTGCATCCACACGTAGCGCAGCGTGTCCGGCGAATTGTTCGTGTACGCCAGCGACATGTGTGCGCGAATCGTGTGGCGCCCCGTATCGAGCGTCGCGACGATGTCGTAGTCCGCTCGCTGCTGCCAGTAATCCGGGCCGGGGCGGCCGTCGGCCGTCCGAACGCGGCTCGCGTCGGGCCAATCCATGCGATCGAGCCGGCTGAACGGATCGGGGCGCGTCGTCATCCGTGGTGCGCTTTCGCTCTGCGGCGCGTGAACCACCGTTGCCGGCAACGAGTCCACCCGCACCGGCTTGACCACCGGCGCCGTCGATCGAGCGGGATGGGACACGGGGGAGCACGCAACGACGCTCGCGATCGCGAACAGTACAAACACACGCACGGGATACCTGGCCCTGGCTGAGGATAAGACTCCAATGGTGCACAATTTAGCGAGGCGCACGTGCGCCATGGCGGCCCGAGCCATGGACGCATTGTGCCACTTGCTCGCGCACCCGCCGTTCCGTAGCGTGACTGCGTGACCACCACCTCTCCCCGCCCGCGCATCGCGATGCTCGCCGGACGTGCCACCGCCGCCGGCACCGCGCGCTACGGTGCGCGCGTCGCCGCGAAACTCGCATCCGACTTCCTTCGCCCGCTCTCCCGCGATGGCGTTCTCGTCTCCTCCATCGGTCTCGGCAGCTACCTCGGGGAATGCGACGAGGCGGACGACATCCGCTACGCCGACACCGCTCACCACGCAATCGCCACGGGCATCAACTTTCTCGACACCGCGATCAACTACCGATGCCAGCGGTCGGAGCGTGCGTTCGCCAAGGCGGTCTCGCGCGCGGTTCGCATGGAAACCGCGTCGCGCGACGAGATCGTCGTGTGCACCAAGGGTGGCTACGTCCCCCTCGACGGCACGCAGCCATCATCGCGCGAGGAATACCAGGAGTACGTGAAGCGCGAGTATCTCGACCGCGGCATTGTAAGCGCGGAAGAGATAGTCGCGGGCGGGCACTGCCTTGCCCCGGCCTTCCTCGCCGATCAAATCGCGCGCAGCCGCGTCAACCTCGGCGTCGAGACCATCGATCTCTACTACCTGCACAATCCCGAGCAGCAGCTCGATGCGATCGATGAGGCCGAGCTCCAGCTGCGACTGCGGAGCGCGTTCGAGCTGCTCGAGGAGCGGTGTGCCGCCGGCGACATCGGCGGGTACGGATGCGCGACGTGGAACGGCCTCCGCACGCCGCCGGGCGAGCGCGGCCACCTGAGCCTCGCCATGCTCGTGAAGACCGCTCGCGATGTCGCGGGCGCGGATCATCATTTTCAGGCCGTTCAGCTGCCGGTCAACCTCGCGCTCAGTGAGGCGGTGCGCACACCCACGCAGCGCATCGAAGACCGTCCCCTCACCGTGCTCGAGGCCGCGTCCGAGCTCGGCGTCGCGGTGGTCGCGAGCGCCACGCTGCTGCAGGCGAAGCTCGCGAGCAAGCTCCCGCAGCAGATGCGCGAGGCGCTACCCGGGTTCTCCAGCGACGCGCAGCGCGCGATTGCGTTCGTCCGCGGGCTTCCCGTCATCGCGAGCGCGCTCGTCGGAATGCGGAGCGCCGGTCACATACGCGAAAATTTGGGAGCCGCGCGCGCCACGCACTCACCGCCGGGCGCGTAGCGTTCGAGCGTCGGTGCTCTGCGCGCCCGCGATTCCCGCTTCCGCTCCAGCAACCAACGTCAAAATCGACAGCTCCGCTCGCGCGCCCACGCGGAAGGGGATCCCCCAGTAGTTCGTTCCGGGACTGACGTACAGCAGCGAGTCGCCGCGTCGATACGCGCCCATCGCGAGCGCGAGGAAGGGATTGGCCAGACTCCATCCGGCACGGTTGAGCGAGAACTGCCCCCAGTGGGTGTGGCCGCTCAGCGTGAGAGGCACGCCCGCCGCGGCAAGTGGCGGCCACAGTGCCGGATTGTGCGCGAGGACGATCGTGAACAGTCCGCTCGGCACTCCCGCGAGTGTTGCTACGAGATCCGGCGCCGGTACGCTCAGCGTGGCGCGATGCCCGGCGGCGGGATCGCCCGTGCCCGCGATCGCGAACCGAGTTCCGCGATACTCGACGACGCGGCTCTCGTTCACCAGAGTGGTCTGCGCGAGCGCGCGCAGCCGCGGGAGCACTTCCTCCCACCCCGCGTACACCTCGTGATTCCCCGCGATGATGTAAACGCCGAGCGGGGCCGTGAGGTTGCCTAGCGCCGCGGCGTAGATGCTGACGTCGGGCGCGTAGTCGTCGATCAGATCACCTGCGACGGCGATGAGATCCGGGTTCGCGGCGCGAACTGCGGCGGCCACCCGCGCGAGATGCCCTCGGGAGCTCTGTGGCCCGATGTGCGTGTCGCAGATCTGGGCAATGCGCATCCCCTCCAGGGCCGGGGGAAGCGACGGTAGCGTCACGGTGAGTGGGGTGACGACGAGCGTCCGGGAGCCCGCGTAGCCACTGAGCGCGAGGATCACGTAGACGGTCGCCACGACGCCGATAGCGCCACGCCCGGCCCATCCGGCCGCGCCGAACGGTGCACCGCCAATCGCGGCGATCCCGCCGCCGAGCGCGCAGAAGATGAGGAGAAGCTGCGCATACCACATCGGGCGAAAGACGAGCAAACGCACCGCCTTTCCCGGATAGTGACCGCGTCCTCGGCTCCGGAAGAACACGCCCAGGGGAAGGACGGTGAGCAGAAACGAAGCAGCGCCAACCGCCTTCCACCCACCCGCCACGGGCGCGAGCAGCGCCCCGACGACCACCCAGCTCCCGACGAAGATCGTCAGAACGACTGTGATCGCCTTCCGCTGCGCACGCGCGAGCGCCACGCGCGCACCGGAGGATCGCTCGACACTCACGCGAGGCCTCCGGCCCTCGCCGTTCTACTTGGAGACCTTCAACGGTGTGACGTCGAGGTGCAGATTGTGGTTCACACGGATTCCAGCGATGCCATCCGTCGGGAACTTCGACTTCGGAACGGCCGTCACCAGATTGCCGCCCATGCTGAAATGCACGGTATCGGGCGCAACGTGCACGAGGATCTTGTACGTCGCCTTTCCGCCGGCGTCCTCCTTCGGGATCTTGGGGCTCGCCGTCCAGTCCACGACCGTCGTCGTGTTGTCGCCATCGCGAGTCTTGATGAGGTATTCGCCCGTGCCGCGCACGACGAAATAGCTGTACTTCTGCTTCGCGGGATCGGTCAGATTCGAGCCGCCAAGGAAAACCCCGAACGCCTCGGGGTGTCTGGGCCTCTCGAGCTGGTCGATGGTGGTCGAAATCTGATATTCGCCCTTGGCGCTGTCCCTGGCGGCAAAGGTGATGTGGGCAGGACCCGTCTGGATCTCCCAGCGCCCCCCGTTCACCGTGTACTTGGCGTCCGTGATCTTGGAGTCCGCATGATCCGTGACCCCCGTGTAGCCCGCCGGAACGCCCGTGCCGGCGATCGACTTGTCGGCGTCGGCCTTCATGCCACCCATCTTCATCCCGGTATCCGCCCCGACCGCTGAAGGCGCGGCGGCTGCCGCCACTGCGGTGTCGGCCGGTGTGGCATCCGTCTTCCCCTTCGCACACGCGGCTACGAGGATGAGCGCGCTCGAAAACCAGAATTTGGT
>DATHJR010000445.1:0-3346 GCA_035286525.1 Gemmatimonadaceae bacterium
TCGGACTGACGGATCGGATGGATCACTATCCGCGACAGCTCTCGGGCGGCCAGGAGCAGCGAGTCGCGATCGCGCGTGCAATCGTCGCCGACCCGACGCTGATCCTTCTCGATGAGCCGACGGGACAGCTCGACTCCAGGAGCTCCGACGAGGTGCTCGAGCTGCTGCGCCGGTTGAACGACGAGTTCCACAAGACGATCATGATCGTGACGCACGACGCGAAGGCGGCCGATCGCGCCAAGACGGTGCTCCATCTCGAGAAGGGGGTGCTGCTCGAACGCGGACAGATGGTCGTGGGTGCGGGGGTAACGTCATGAGATTCCTCCCGCTCGTTCTTGCAAATCTCAAGCGGCACAAGTTGCGCACGGTGCTCACGACCCTCAGCGTGGCGCTCGCGCTCTTTCTGTTCGCGACGCTGCGCAGCGTCGTGACGACGCTCACCGCCGGCTCGGAAGTGAGCAGCGCGTCGCGGATGATCGTTCAGAACTCGACCGCGTTCGTGATCCCGCTGCCAATGAGCTACGCCGCCCGACTCGCGTCGGTGCCGCACGTGCAATCCGTGACGTGGGCGAACTGGTTCGGCGGCAAGTACGGCGACGGCAAGAAGTTCTTCGCCCAGTTCGCCATCGACCCCGCGTCGTATCTGAAGATGTATCCGGAGCTCGCACTGGCCGAGGACCAGAAGCAGGCGTTTCTGAAGGAGCGCTCCGCGGCGCTCATCGGCGAGGGGTTGGTGCGCTCGTTCGGATGGAAGATCGGCGACAACGTCACGCTACAGGGAACGATCTTTCCCGGCGACTGGACGTTCACGATTCGCGGCATCTATCACCCGACCCTGAAGGAGTACGGCGACGACCAGTTCATGTTCCACTACGACTATCTCTACGAGAAATATCCCGATCGCGTCACGCCCGGATGGTTCATCATGCAGATCGATGATCCGACCGCGGCGCCGACGGTGGCCAGAACCATCGACGACCAGTTTCGCAACTCGAACGCGCCCACGAAGACGGGAACGGAAAAGGCGTTCGCATCGGGATTCGCCAGCATGTGGGGGAATGTGAAGCTGCTCATGGGCACGATCGGCATGGCGGTCGTGTTCGCGATCCTTCTCGTGACCGCGAACGCGATGATGATGAACCAGCGCGAGCGCACATCCGAGGTGGCGGTGATGAAGACGATCGGCTTCTCCGATCGCAAGGTGTTCACGCTCATCATTATCGAAGCCGCCGTGATCTCGCTCACGGGCGCTACGCTCGGCCTCGGCGCCGCCGTGCTGCTCCCGATCGCTACCGGCTTTGGCCAGGGCGGTTTTCTCCCCGGATTTCGCGTCACGATCGGCACGATGCTCGTCGGCGTAGGCGTCGCTCTTCTGCTCACGATCGCGAGCGGTGTCTTTCCCGCCTGGCAGGCGGCACGACTACCCGTGGTGCAAGCGCTTCGGAGGGTCGAATGAAGATCCCGTTCGTCTACAACTTGCGCAGCGTGACGCAGCGTCCGGTGTCGACCGCGCTCACGGCGCTCGGCATCGGTCTCGTCGTCGCTGTCTTCGTCGCCATGCTCGCGCTGGCGAACGGCTTCATCGCTGCACTCACCAAGACGGGATCGTCGGACAACGTGCTCCTCCTGCGCCGCGGAGCCGACAGCGAGCTCTCGAGCGGCATTCCGCGCGAGGCCATCGGCATCATCAGCGCCTCGCCGCACATTGCTTCCGGCGCCGATGGCCGTCCGATGGTGAGCCCGGAGACATACATCGTCATCAACATCCAGCGCTTGGGCGGCAGTGTGTTCGAGGTCGCCAACGTCGTCGCGCGTGGTGTGTCGGACAAGGCATTCGAGGTCCGTCGCAACATCAAGATCGTACAGGGGCGCCGCTTCGCATCCGGCCAGAGCGAGATCTGCGTGGGCGCCAAGCTCGCGGGCCGCTTCGCGAACGTGAACGTCGGCGATGTGCTCCGCTTTTCCAACCGAAACTGGAACGTCGTCTGCCGCTTCACCGCGGACGGCTCCAGCTTCGAGTCGGAGATCTGGGGAGAGAACGAGCAGTTCCAGGGCGTTTTTCGTGGGAACACCTTTCAGGATGTGGCATTCCGCCTCAAGGATCCCGCTGGCTTCGAGGACGCCAAGCGCGCCTTCCTCGCCGATCAGCGGATCCAGGTAGACGCCCATCGTGAATCGGAGTTCTACGCGAATCAATCGCAGCTGCTCGGAAACATTCTTCGTGTTCTCGCCATCATGATCACGTCGATCATGGCGGTCGGCGCCGTGTTCGGTGCCGTGAACACGATGTACGCCGCCGTGAGCTCGCGCACGCCGGAGATCGCCGTGTTGCTCACGCTCGGCTTTCCGCCGCGAAGCGTGCTGGCGAGCTTTCTCGCGGAGTCCGCCGTGATCGCGCTGTTTGGTGGCGTCATCGGCTGCCTGCTCGCGCTGCCGATCAACGGAGTCGTGACCAGCACGACGAACTGGGCCAGCTTCAGCGAGATCGCCTTCGCCTTCCGCGTTACTCCGCTGCTGCTCGCATCCGGGGTCATCTTCGCCGTCGTCATGGGACTCGTGGGCGGATTCTTTCCCGCACGGCGCGCGTCGAAGCTGCCGGTCATCCAGGCGTTGCGGTGATGCGAGCGGCAGCGCGTGACGCCACTTCGTCCCTTCCATCGAGCCTCATGACCTTTCGAATCCACGCGCTAAACCGCTCGATCGTGCTCGCACTCCTCGTGCTCTCGTTGGATGCCCGCGCACAGGATGCATCGTCGCGCCTCTCCACTCAGGTCGACTCGATCGCCGCCGCGGTTCTCGCGGCCACTGGCGTGCCCAGCGCGACGGTCACCGTGGTGACGCACGGAAAAGTGGCGTACGCGAAGGCGTACGGCTCGGCGAAGCTCGATCCGAACGTACCGGCCACGGCAGACATGCAATACGGCATCGGCTCGATCAGCAAACAGTTCACCGCCGCGTGCATTCTACTCCTGCAGCAGGAAGGGAAGCTCAAGCTCGACGACGCCGTTTCGAAGTACGTGCCGGGGCTCACGCGCGGAAACGAAGTCACGATTCGACAGATTCTCTCGCACACGTCGGGCTATCAGGACTTCTGGCCGCAGGATTACGTGCCGCCCGAGATGGCGAAGCCGATCACGCCGCGGGCGATCCTCGATCACTGGGCGAAGCAGCCACTCGACTTCGAGCCCGGTACGCAATGGCAGTACAGCAACACGAACTTCGAGATCGCCGCGCTCATCGTCGAGAAAGCGAGCGGCAAGCCGTTCTTCCAGTTCGTGCGCGCGCGCATCCTCGATCCGCTCGGCATCACGAGCGCGGTCGACTTCGACGCAAAAGGGCCCACGTC
>DATHJR010000446.1:0-7757 GCA_035286525.1 Gemmatimonadaceae bacterium
AGCGATCTTTCTTCTCAATCCCGTGAGCACCACCGAGGTGTTCGAGGGACTGCTCGGCGTGAACGCGGCCCGAGACGGCGGCGCAAAGCGCATCATCTATCTCTCGGTGCACCATCTCGATCTGGCGCCGCATCTCCCGCACTTCGGTAGCAAGATCGCTGTCGAAGCCGGCGTGATGAAGTCCGGCATGGAGTGGACGATCGTTCGACCGAACAACTTCTACCAGAATGACTTCTGGTTCAAGGAGGCCATGTTGAAGTACGGCGTCTACCCGCAGCCGATCGGCAGCGCCGGGGTCTCACGCGTCGATGTGCGCGACATCGGCGAGGTAGCGGTGCTCGCGCTCACGACGGATGGGCACAACGGCAAAATCTACAATCTCGTGGGGCCGGAGCCGGTGACGGGCGAGAGCACGGCAACCGAATGGAGTCGCGCGCTCGGCAAGCCTGTGAAGTACGCGGGCGATGATCTCGATGCGTGGGAGGCGCAGCAGCGCGCGTATCTCCCGCCGTCGACGCTCTATGACTTCAAGCACATGTACGCGTTCTTCCAGAAAAACGGATTCAAGGCCACCCCCGCGGACATTGCGACGCAGACCAGGCTGCTCGGCCATGCGCCGCGGAGCTTCGCGGCGTACGCGGACGAGATGGCGGCGGAGTGGAAGACGTCGTGATCAGGGGGCCGGCTAGCTTTCGGCTGCGCAATGCAGGGACTAACAGATTCATGAGGCGAGACAAACGGACAAAAACGGACACTGCCGGATAACTGCTTAAGGAGTTTTCCGTTCGTGTCCGTCAAATCCGTTTTTTGTCCGTATCTCACACTGTTAGTGCAAGCCCGAGCGGAAGCAGCCCCCTGCCTCAATCGATGTCGCCGCCACCCTCGCCATCGCGGCCTAGGGCGTTGAGGACCTCGCGGTCGAACATGACCGAGAGACTCTCGCGGCTCGAGTAGGGACCCGGCCGATAGCCGCGCGACTGAATCCCCGCCTGGCTGATCTCGCAGACGTGCCAATCCTGACGGTTGGTGAGATCCCAGAATGCGATGCCGTCCTCCACGTTCCACGTCTCGTCGCGCACGCTGTCCGGATGGAAGAGCCACTCGCAGGTGATGAGCGAGCGATCCGGCGCGACGGGCGTGATGTAGTGCGCCATCACGTAGTCGGGATGGAGGCTCAGCAGCATGTTCGGGAAGATCGAGTAGTAGTACACCCGCCGCATGTCCGCTTCATCCAGGTCGCCCACGGGAACGCCGCACGCCTGGCCGCTCATCGAGAGGCTTTCGTGCTGCTCGTTCATCACCATGTAGCCGCCGAGGAAGGGGCCCTCGAAGAGATCGTTCTCGCCGCTATTGGAGGGCGTGATCTTGGTGAGCTGCGGGTGCACGGGCGAACAGTGGTAGCACTCTGAGTAGTTCTGGAAGACGAGCTTCCAGTTCGCCTTCACATCGTACTCGATCGTGCGCGCGACAGTGAGCGTCGGGAGGTTGAAGCGCTCGAAGCGGCCGAGGAGGGATGCGAAGGCCTCTTCGAAGGGCTCGGGATTGGGATCTTGATTGATGAACAGGAATCCCTCCCAGCTGGCGATGGCGACGCTGACGAGATGGAAGTTCTTCTTGTCGAAGCCGGGGATAGAGTCGCTCGTCTGTGCGCCGACGAGACGGCCGTCGAGAGCGTACGTCCAGGCGTGGTAGGGGCACTGGATGGTTTCGGAGAACGAGCCGGAGGCCGCCTCGCACATCCGGGCGCCGCGATGGCGGCAGGTGTTATAGTGCGCGCGAATCTCACCGGACTGGTCGCGGAGGACGATGATGTTGTCCATCCCGATTGTATGCAAAAAATAATCACCCTTGTTCGCGATCTTCGACTCGCGGCCGATGCACACCCAGCGGCGCGCGAAAATCTGGTCGCGCTCCCGGGCGAACAGGTCGGGGGAGACAAAGAATTCCTGCGGCAGCGTGTGCGCGCCGGCGATCGGGATGTCCCGTGTCTTGACGAAGGTCGCCATGTCCGAATCCGGGGGTGATTGTGGTTTCGCAAGATGGGGAGAACGCGGGACACGCGAAAGGGCGACAGGGCCGACGGGGTGTTGCCCTGTCGCACGGGCGGTGAAAGCGCCATCATGTGGTCGGGCACCGGCTCGCGTTCCCCATTCCCGATATTGTATGCAAAGAAAGTTGCTCACGATGGCAGCGGCGTTGCTCACGCTCGGCCGCTCCGCATCCGCGCAGTTGCCGGAGTACATGGCGCCCCCGTTTCTTCCGCCTGCCGCCACGGTTGTCACCGTGATTCGCGCCGGGCGCCTGGTCGACGTCGACAAGGGAACGGTGCTGCGCGACCAGGTGATCGTGGTGCGCGGCTCCACGATCGCGTCGATCGAGCCGGCGCCCGGCCACGTGCCCGCGGGCGCACGGGTCATCGACCTCTCGAAATACACCGTCACGCCGGGACTCATCGACTGTCACACGCATCTCATTGGCGGCGATGAGTCGGCGGACGCGTCGGCGCCGCTCGAGCGGTCCGCGGGGCAGGAGGAGCTCGATGGCGTGAAAAACGCGCGGCGCACACTGATGGCCGGGTTCACCACGGTGCGCGACGTGGGGACGTACCGCGCATACCTCGACGTCGCGCTGCGCGACTACATCAACGACGGGTACGTGATGGGTCCGCGCATGGCGGTGGCTGGCGCGTACATCACCGTGAGCACCGGCGGTGGCGAGGTTACCGGGCTCGCGACGGACGTCGAGCTTCCGCCTGACATGCGTCGGGGTGTCGCGAACAACGCGGATGAGGTGCGGCAGCGCGTGCGCGAGATTCTCAACCACGGCGCGGATCTGATCAAGATCATCGCGACGGGCGCCGTCCTCGCGCCGGGGACGAAGCCCGGCGTGCAGGAGTTCAGCGAGGAAGAGATGCACGCGGCGGTGACGGAGGCGGCGAAGTACGGTGCGCGCGTCGCGGCGCACGCGCATGGAGCCGAGGGGATCAACGCGGCGGTGAAGGCGGGCGTCACGTCGATCGAGCACGGATCGCTGATGACCGACGAGTCGATCCGGCTCATGAAGGAGCACGGCACCTATCTCGTCGCCGACATCTACAACGGCGACTACGTCGCCACTGTTGGCAAGGAACAGGGGTGGTCGGCGGAAATTCTGCGCAAGAACGACGAGACGACCGATGCGCAGCGTCAGGGATTCAAGAAGGCCGTTGCCGCCGGAGTCAAGATCGCCTTCGGCACGGATGCGGGCGTGTATCCGCATGGCCTCAATGCGAGGCAGCTCCCGTACATGGTGAAGTGGGGGCAGACGCCGATGCAGGCGCTGCAGGCGGCGACCATCAATGCGGCGACGCTCATCGGATGGCAGGACAAGGTCGGCTCGATCGCCGCGGGAAAATCGGCGGACATCATCGCGGTGGAGGGCGATGGGCTCGCGGACATTTCGCGCTACACGCACGTGGCATTCGTGATGAAAACCGGCACCGTCTACAAGGCACCCTGATGCGCAACTTCGTTCTCCGAACGGCGCTGTTCGCGTGCGCGGCACTGTCGATCGCCGCGCGGTCGGCCACGGCGCAGCTGATGACGCCACCGTTCATGAAGCCTCCTTACCTTCCGCCGGACAGCGCGTCGGTCACGGCGGTGCGCGCTGGATGGCTCGTCGACGTCGACGCGGGGAAGGTGCTGCGCGACCGTGTGATTATCGTGCGCGGCTCGACGATCGTCTCGATCGAGGCGGCGCCCGGCCATGTCCCCGCGGGCGCGAAGGTGATCGATCTCTCGAAATACACGGTAACTCCGGGACTCATCGACTGCCACACGCATCAGATCGGAGCAGAGAACACCGCCGACAATCTCCTGCCGCTCGAGCGGTCCGCCGCGCAGGAGACGCTCGATGGCGTCGTGCACGCGCGCCGCACGCTCCTCGCGGGATTCACCACTGTACGCGACGTCGGCACCTTCCGCGCGTATCTGGACATCGCGCTGCGCGATTACATCGACGACGGATACGTGATGGGTCCCCGCATGGCCGTCGCGGGCGCCTACATCACCGTGAGCACCGGCGGGGGAGAGGTCACGGGCCAGGCCACCGATGTCGTTCTGCCACCCGACATGCGACTTGGCGTTGCCAACTCCGCCTCAGAAGTGCGCCAGCGCGTGCGCGAGATCCTGAATCACGGCGCGGATCTGATCAAGGTCATCGCCACCGGCGCCGTACTCGCGTCGGGGACAAAGCCCGGCGTCGAGGAGTTCAGCGAGGAGGAGATTCACGCGGCGGTGACGGAGGCCGCGAAGTATGGTGCGCGCGTCGCCGCGCACGCGCATGGCACCGAGGGGATCAATTCCGCGGTGCGCGCGGGCGTTGCGTCGATCGAGCACGGCTCGCTGCTGGATGACGAGTCCATTCGGCTCATGAAGGAGCACGGCACCTACCTCGTCTCCGATCTCGTCGATGGCGAGTACATTCGCACCACCGGGAAGGCGCAGGGATGGCCGGACGAGATCATGCGCAAGAGTGCGGCGATCGGCGAGCTCAAACACATCGGCCTCAGGAAGGCGGTGGCCGCGGGCGTGAAGATGGCGTTCGGCACCGACGCCGGCGTGTATCCGAACGGCGAGAATGCGCAACAATTTCCGCTCCTGATACGCTACGGCGGGATGACGCCGCTCGCGGTCATCCAGTCGGCGACCATCAACGCCGCGACGCTGATCGGTTGGCAGAACGTGGTGGGCTCGATCGCGCCGGGTAAATCAGCGGATCTCGTGGCCGTCGAGGGCGACGGGCTCGCCGACGTCGGCAAGTTCGCGAACGTGGCGTTCGTGATGAAATCGGGAACGGTGTACAAATCACCGTGACGTAGCGAACGCGGGGCTGGCGGAACGACCCTGGATCGTCGATCTTTCCGTGCCTTCCTGAAGTGCCAAACCGTCCTTTTCAATTGTATACAATCATGGCGAAGAGCTACGACGTCGTGTTCATCGGCGCTGGTCACAACGCGCTCGTCTGCGCTGCCTACGTCGCGCGCGCCGGCAAGAGCGTCCTCGTCCTCGAACGACGCGAAATGGTCGGAGGCGCGTGCGTCACCGAGGAGATCTGGCCAGGCTATAAGGTCTCGACGGCAGCCTACGTCAACAGCCTCCTGCGTCCCGAGATCATCAAGGAGCTCGAGCTCCACAAGTTCGGATTCGAGCTCCTCCCCCGCAGCCCATCGTCGTTCTCCCCGTTCCCCGACGGCCGATCGCTGCTGATGGGCCCTGACAAGGAGATGACGCATCGCGAGGTGAGCAAGTTCTCGAAAAAGGATGCGGACGCGCTCCCCAAGTACGAGGCGATGCTCGAGCGCTGCGCGGACCTGATCGAGCCGACGCTCATGCAGACCCCGCCGAGTCCGTGGAACATGCGCCCGTCCGATCTCGTCCACCTGGGAAAGATGGCGTGGAAGTTCAAGAAGATGGGTCCCGAGGGCGCGGCGGCGATCGAGATTCTCACCGGCGCCGCACGCCCGATTCTCGACCGGTGGTTCGACTCCGAGAACCTCAAGGTGACGCTCGCAACGGACGCGGTGATCGGCGCGATGGCGGCGCCCTCAATGCCGGGCACCGCGTACGTGCTCTTTCATCACGTGATGGGCGAGTGCAACGGGGTCCGCGGCGTGTGGGGCTATGTCCGCGGCGGCATGGGCGGGATCAGCAACGCGATCGCCGGTGCAGCCAAGGCGAAGGGCGCCGAGATTCGCACGAACGCGGAAGTCGCGAAGGTGCTCGTGAAGGACGGCCGCGCGATCGGCGTCGCGCTCAAGGACGGCACGGAGATTCGCGCGGCAAGGGTGGCGTCGGGCGCCGATGCGCACGTGACCTTCCTCAAGCTCTGTGACGAGAAGGATCTCCCGTCGGATTTCGTTACCGGCGTGAAGGGACTCGACTATAGCAGCGCGAGCTTCAAGATCAACGTCGCGCTCAGCGAGCTTCCGAACTTCACCGCGGTTCCCGGCGCGCAGGCGGGCCCGCAGCATCGCGGCACGATCCACATCTCGCCCGACATGGACTACATCGAGCGCGCGTACGACGACGCGAAGTACGGGAAACCGGCCGAGAATCCAATCCTCGAGTGCACGATTCCGAGCGTGATCGACAACACGGTCGCTCCCGAGGGGCAACATCTCATGTCGATGTTCATTCAGTACTTCCCCTACAACGTGAAGGGCGCCGACACGCAGGCGAGCTACGATGCGGCGAAGGAGAAGTTCGCCGACCGGTGCTTCGACATCCTCAATCAGTACGCGCCGAACTTCAAGCGGTCGGTGATCAACCGACTGGTGCTGTCGCCGCGCGACATCGAATCGCGCTTCGGGCTGACGGGCGGCAACATCATGCAGGGAACGATGTCGTTGAGCAGCCTCGCGTTCATGCGGCCGTTGCCGGGGTGGGCGCAGTACAAGACGCCGATCAAGAATCTCTATCTCTGCGGTGCGGCCACGCACCCGGGCGGCGGCGTGATGGGCGCGTGCGGCTACAACGCCGCGAAGGAGATACTAAAGGACTAGTTCGGCGCGCCCGGCTTTTTCAGCGCGACGATCGCCGCGACCACCTGCCATCCGCACAGCAAGGAGACCGCGCCGAGCATCTCCGGCTTCGCCTCGTCGAAGAAAATCACGCCGACGAGGCCACCGGTGGCTGCGATCCAGGCCAGCACTGCCAGCCAGCGCGGCCGCCCGGGTGTCATCCATTCGGCAGCGCCGAGCAGCAGCGCGCCGAGCGCGATGAGGTAGTTCCCGAATCGCGCCGACATCAGGCCCACGTAGTGCATGGTCTCGAACTGCTTCGCGATCGATGTGTCGCCGGCAGTGAACGCGGCGGCCATCCGCCACGCGGGGCCGGCCATGAAGGTCGTGTTCAGCGAGTCGAGCGCGATGCCGACGGTGATGATCGTGAGTGCCGCGATCACCGCGCCGTTGGTCGGGCTGCCAGCCGGCGCGCCCACGTATCGCACCCAGATCCCCGCCACGATCAGGCCGGTGCCGCCGAGCATGAACAGATGCATCGTGCGCCAGATGGGCATTCCGCCGATCATGCCGAGCTCCATGGAGCCGTCGCCGGACAGTATCGGGTGCATGGCGGCGCCGCCGGCGAGCAGCAGCGTGCCCAGGAGGAGCGCGAGCGCGAGCGGGCGGGTGAGCGCGGTCACTTCGGCGCGGTTGTGCGGGTTCGGTTCGAAGGCGATGTTGGGCGCATGCTGCTCACTATGATGAGGCGTCGTGCAACATACCGGGCGCGCGCCGTGAGGCGCCACTCGTGAGCACGAGCGCGCCGGCGATGGAGGGGAAGGTCTGCGTCGTGACCGGGGCGACGGCGGGGATTGGGAGGGAGACGGCGCTCGCGCTCGCACGGTTGGGTGCGACGGTGGTGATCGTCGCGCGCGATGCGGCGAGGAGTGCGCGCACCGTCGATGAGATCGAGGCGGCCGTGGCGAACGCGAAGGTGGATGTCGTGCTCGCCGACTTCGCGTCGCTGGCCGCGGTGCGATCGGCGGCGGCGGAGATCGGCCGGCGGTATCGCGCGGTGCACGTGCTCGTGAACAACGCCGGACTCGCGAACAAGCTTCGCACGCTGAGCGCGGACGGATTCGAGCTGACGTTCGCAGTGAACCATCTCGCGCCGTTCCTGCTTACGCGCGAGCTGTTGCCGCTGCTTCGAGCCAGCGAACCGTCGCGCATCGTGACGGTGGCATCGGCGGCGGAGGCGCATGGACCGATCGACTTC
>DATHJR010000447.1:0-2431 GCA_035286525.1 Gemmatimonadaceae bacterium
GCGCTCGTGGTCGGGACCACATCGTTTGGAAAGGGGCTCGTGCAATCGCTGTTCACTCTCGACGGCGGCTGGGCGCTCAAGCTGACCACGGCCAAATGGTTCACGCCAAGCGGACGCTCGATTCAGAAGGAGCGCAAGGTGGTGGACGGCAAGCTCGTGGACGAGCCGGATTCGCTCGAGACGGACACCGTGAAGAAGAACCGGCCGAAGTACAAGAGCGATGCGGGACGCATCATCTACGGCGGCGGCGCGATCACGCCGGACGTCGTGGTGCAGCCGGACACGCTGGACGCGCCGGAGCAGCAGTTCCTCAAGGCGATCACGCCCAAGTCGCAGGAGTTCTACATCACGCTGTACAACTACTCGATGGAGCTCAAGTCCCAGGTTCGCCCCGACTTCGCGGTCACGCCCGCGTGGCGTGATGAGCTGTATCGCCGCCTGACTACGGCCGGCGTCACGATCGATCCCAAGCTCTACTCCGATGCCGCGCCCGAGGTCAACCGTGTCCTCGGCGATCGTGTCGCGCGATTCGCCTTCGGAGATTCGACCGCGAAGCGCCGTGAGCTCGCCGATGACAATCAGCTCGTGCGTGCGCTGGAGCTGCTCCGCAAGGGCACGACGCAGCAGGACTTGTTCACGCTGGCGCAGCACGAGAGGCCGAGCGGAACGCGGTGACCGAATAGCCCTTCGCGTGGTGCGCTCACTGTTCGCCATCGTGTTGATCCTCGTCGCTCCTGCCGCGTTGCGCGGTCAGGAGGGGCGGCGGACGATCGCGCGCTACGGTTTCACGGACGGTGCCGTCGCCATCGACGTGCGTCCCGGCGGGATCGTGGCCATCGCCGCTGCGCAGGGTGACAGCGCCGCGACGATCGCGTTCAGGGCGAGCGACGCCCGTGCGTGGGTGGACTCGACGCGCCGCTTCGTGACGCGTGGCGCGCCGCGAAAACGGACCATGGTGGTGTTGCAGCGTAGCATGATGGCGGAAGCGGCTGACAGCGGCGCCGCGATGAGCTTCCTGCGCCGCGCGGAATCCGACACCACGACATTCGCGTTGCTCTTTTCCACGCGCGACTTCGGCAAGTTCTCGCTGGCGCTCGAGCGGCGGGAGGCCGTGCTCTTCTTCGCGGCGATGCGACGGGCAGTAGTCGCGGCGCGCCAGCCGGTTGCGGCGAAGCCCGACACCGGAGCGACGAAGGGACCTTAGGGCCGCCAGCCGATCATGCGATCGGCCCGCCACTGGGAAGGCTCCGAGCGATCGCTGTCCGCCGCCACCGCCGCGATGTCCGCGACGTCCGCACGCACATCGGCCAGGATCGCCACCGGCGGCGTGTGTCCGTCCGGTCGCTCGTGCAGCCAGTTCGCCAGCACGATCACATAGAGCCCGCGATCCGGGTCGATCCAGAGCGACGTTCCGGTGAAGCCGGTGTGCCCGTACGCGCGCTCGCTCATGTGCTGTCCGCAGCTCGCGCCGCCCGCGCACGTGTCCCATCCAAGCGCGCGCCAGCCCGCGGATCGATGCGTGAACAGATGGACGGTGCTGTCGGCGATGATGCGCGTGCCATTCAGGGTGCCGCCATCGAGCAGCATCTGCGCGAAGCGAGCGAGGTCGGATGCGGTGGAGAACAGCCCCGCGTGTCCGGCGACTCCTCCCAGGGCGTACGCGTCGCCATCGTGCACCTCGCCCTTGAGCGCGTGGCCGCGAGCGCTGTTGATCTCCGTGGGTGCGGTGCGCGCGCGCAGCGCCGGAGCGGGGCGATAGGTGGTGCTCGTCATCGCGAGCGGGGCGAAGATGCGTCGATGGACGAAACGATCCAGCGGCTCGTGCGCGATCGCCTCGACGACGAAGCCCAGCACGTCCATCCCGACGTCGGAGTACACCTCGATGGTTCCGGGCTCGCTCTCGAGCGCGGTCGCGAGCACGAGCCGGCGAGCTTCCGCGGGTGAGTGCGCGAAGCGCGAGAGATTGCGTCCGGCCGGAAGCCCCGAACGATGTTCGAGGAGCTCGCGGATGGTGACGCGCGACTTCGCGCCGCGGGCGAACGCCGGGAGATAGCGCGCGACCGGCGCGTCGAGCGCGATGCGATGCGCATCGTAGAGTACCATCACCGCCGACGTGGTCGCGACGACCTTCGTGAGCGAGGCGAGATCGTATAGGGTGCGCTCGGGCGAGACCGCCGTGCTCGTGGTCGAGTAGTCCAGCGTGCCATAGCCGCGGGACACGACGGTCGCATCGCGCCGTCCGACGATGACGGCAGCACCGGGAAAGCCGGCGGCGGCCACCGCGCGCTCGAGCACGCGATCGATCGCGCCGAGCCGTTCGGCCGACATGCCGACGCTGTCGGGCGCGCGCGCGGGAAGCGGGCAGGGCGCGCCGAGCGGGCAGAGGAGGGCGAGGATGGGGAGCATCATCCTCGGGTGACGAGCGCGCGGC
>DATHJR010000448.1:0-2694 GCA_035286525.1 Gemmatimonadaceae bacterium
CATCACGGGGAGCGAGCGACCCGCGCGCGCGACAGGCGCAACCGCCGCGGGCGCCTCGTGCACGCCGACGATTCGCGCGACGAAGTCGTAGTCGTCGACGACGTCCTCGATGATGCAGTCGACGATCGAGCCCGGCGCGGCCCTTCCCCGAAAGCGCGTGATCCCGTCGATGTCGTCGGCCTGCCAGACGGTGCGGCCGACCGTCTCCCCGGTAATCTCGTCGACGCGGTCGATGATGCCGCGCACGGGCCGATCGATGTGCCGCTCGTAGCGCTCGGCCGTGATCGCGCGCTGCAGCTCGGTGAGCCGCTCGAGCCGGTCGCGCTTCACGGGCATCGGAACATCGTCCTCGAGCAACGCGCCGCTGGTGCCCTCCTGCGGCGAGTACGTGAACGCGCCGACGCGCTCGAAGCGGACCTCCTCGAGAATCTCGCAGAGCTGCGCGAAGTCGCTCTCGGTCTCGCCGGGAAAGCCGACGATGCACGTCGTGCGGATCGCGACATCGGGCACGGTGGCGCGCAGCCGTGCGACGCGCTCGCGAATCGTGTGCGCGCGCTCGGGACGCCGCATGCGCGCGAGGACGGCGTCGGAGCCGTGCTGGATCGGCATGTCGAGATACGGGAGCACGCGCGGCTCGCGCGACATAACGTCGAGCAGCTTGGGCGTGATCCCCGTGGGATACAGATAGAGCAGCCGGATCCATGGTATCGCAGTTCCATCGAGCAGCGAAGTAAGCAGCTCGGGGAGCGCCGCGCCGTCGCGCCGGTCGCGCCCGTAGTGCGCGAGATCCTGCGCGACCAGATTGATCTCGCGCGCGCCCTGAAGCTCGAGCAGCTGCGCCTCGCGCACGACATCGTCGAGCGCGAATGAGCGATGCTTGCCGCGCATGAGCGGGATCGCGCAGAACGCGCATCCGTGGTCGCACCCCTCGCTCACCTTGAGATACCGCACGTGCGGCAGATCGCCGGTGTAGAGCCGAACGCCCGGATGCGCGATGAGTGGCGATTCGGGGTCGAGGATGCCGCGCGCGAGGAGCTCGGGAACGAGGCGGTCCATCTCGGACGAGCCGAGGAAGAGATCGACCTCGGGAAGCTCGGAGGCGAGCTCGGACTTGTGGCGCTCGACCATGCAGCCGACGGCGACGACCGTCTGGCACTGGCCATCGGACTTGTGCCGGCCGGCCTCGATGATCGCGTCGATCGACTCCTGCTTCGCCGCGTCGATGAAGCCGCACGTGTTGATGATGATCACGTCGGCGTCGTCGAGCTCCGGCGTGAACTCACCGCCGTAGTCCGCGAGGAGCGCGAGATAGCGCTCGCTGTCGACCGTATTCTTGTCGCAGCCAAGCGTGATGAAACCGACCTTCACTCGGGCGACACGGAGCACGGGGGCATGCGGGAAAGTTACCGTCGCGCGGCGAAGGCGCGTAGCCCCGAGGGAGCGCTAGAAGAGCCCCACCTTCCCCTTCACGGACGCGATGAGCTTCGCCGGATCGTAGCCTACGCCCTGCTTGAACACCATCTCCACGTTGCGAATGTCGGAGATTTGCGCGGCAGGATTTCCGCCGATCACGACGAGATCCGCCTGCTTTCCTACGGCGATCGAGCCGATTCGGGTCGCCTTGCCCAGATAGGTGGCGCCGTTGAGGGTGCAAATCCTGATCGCCTCGAGCGGCGTGAAACCGCTGCCCACGAGGAGCTCCACCTGACGCTCGTCGGAATATCCGGGAATCACGCCGCCCGCGCCCGTGGGATCCGTTCCGGCCAACAGGAGCCCGCCCGCGCGCGCGAACGTCACCTCCATCGCGCGCTCCTTCGCGAACAGGCCGATGTACATCGACTCGGTTTTCTTGTTCACCGTCTCGTGGAACTGTTCGAACTGCTGCTTGAGAATCGGATCCAAGACGTCGAGCCCGGGCGGCGTCGGTTGGCCGGGTGTGAACGTCTCGAACACCGTGAGCGTGGACGTGAGCGCGACATGGTGCGCGATGAGGTACGCTACGAGCGACTTGAAGGGCGCGGCGCTCGTGTCCACCGCGGCGAGCGCGGTCATTCCCACGTTCTGTCCCGGGCACACATCCGGCTTCTTCTCCGGCACGAAGTCCGTGGCGACGAAGAATCCATGCTCCAGGTCGTCGATCCCGATCGTCGCGGCCTCGCGATAGGTGATCGAGCAGAGATGTCCGGTGATCTTGAGCCCTCGGCGATGCGCCTCCTTCACCGCGGCCGCGAGCTCCGCCCGCGTGATGTTCATGTACGCCTTGAACGACGTGGCGCCGGCGTCGGCCCAGAAGCTCGTCATTCGGCGCGCATCGTTGGCGCTCTTCAGCTCGTACATCTGCGTGACGCCGAGCCCTGGGCCCTGGAGATAGGGCGCGGTGGCATCCATCCAGGGACCCGGCTTGTCGCCGCGAGCGATCTCGCCCGCGATGTTGATCTCCCCGTAGCCGTTCGAGTTTCCGCCGGTACGCATCGATGTGACGCCGCCGGCGAGGTAGAGCCGCGTGAAGCTCTCCGAGAGATTGCCGTAGACCTGTGGACCAGTCGGGTAATAAAGATGCTCGTGCATCATCACGAGCCCCGGAATCACCGTCTTGCCCGTGAGATCGAGCACCTGCGCGCCAGCCGGCGGCTGAATCGACGCGGCGTCGCCGAGCGCGGCGATGCGTCCGTCGCGAACGACGATCGTCTGGTT
>DATHJR010000449.1:0-6661 GCA_035286525.1 Gemmatimonadaceae bacterium
CGCCGGCACGCACCTCGTGTATCACGCGGCGTGGCTCGCGCAGAACAAGCGGCCGTTCGCGAAAGAGGCCGCGATGGCAAAGCTGTTCTGCTCCGAGCTCGCGATGCGCGCGACGACCGCGGCGGTACAGATCCACGGCGCGCGTGGCTACACCACCGAATACCCTGTCGAGCGCATGATGCGCGACGCAAAGGTCTGCGAGATCGGCGAAGGGACGTCGGAGATTCAACGCATCGTGATTGCGCGGCATCTGCTCGCGGGCGTCGCGGGCGTTCCCGACTAGTTGGGCGCGGAGCCACTGGAGGACTCGCGCCCCGTAGGCTAAGTTCCGACTACAACGATGCTTCTGCGCTTGTGTCTGCCGCGCGACTCGCGGCTGCACGAGTGCCTGCAGTGTTGGCCGGCGGAGCGATAGTGCTCGCCGCGTCACGCTCACCGAAACACGATGCCAATGTCAGATCGTCCGCTCTTCCGATTTCTTCGCAACGTCGCGTCGACGATGCGCGCCCTCATGGCGCGTCATGGTCGAATCGCGTCGTTCGCGGCGGGAGCAGCGTGGATGATCGTGCTGGGTGCGGGAGTCTCCCCGGGAGGAGCCCCATCGCTGGCCGACACGGGATCATTGCCTCGGGTGCTGTCTTTCCACATTTCTCCAAACGTCAGCGTGCCCGTCGCGGAGTCGCCGCCCGGAATGCTTGGCGTCCAAGTGCATGAAGCGAGAGATCCTGATCAACGCGGCTCAACGCGAGACGCGCGTAGCAATTCTGGAGGATGACCAGCTCGTCGAATTGATGATCGACCGCCCCGATAATCGACGCATGGTCGGGGATATCTATCTGGGAAAGGTCGAAGCCGTACTGCCGGGGATTCAGGCCGCCTTCGTTCAGATCGGCACGGAAAAGAGCGCGTTTCTTCACGCCTCCGATCTCGTGTTCGATGAAGGCGATGACGACGAGGATGAAGACGAGGAGTCCGATGATGAGGAGGAGCCGGACGCCTCGCCGCGCGGACGTCGCGCGAAGGCCCCGCCCATCCAGGACGTTCTGAAGCGCGGCCAGGACATCATCGTCCAGGTGTCCAAGGAGCCCATCTCGACCAAGGGTCCGCGCGTGACCGCGCAGGTCTCGCTCGCCGGCCGCTTCGTCGTCTTCATGCCCTTCGCGTCGCGCGTCGGCGTCAGTCGCAAAATCGGCGAGCGCGCCGAGCGACAGCGGCTGCGCGAGCAGGTGCAGGCGGTGCTGCCACCCGATTCGGGAGGCGTGATCGTGCGCACCGTCGGCGAGGACGTCACCCAGGAGACGTTCAAGCGCGAGATCTCCACGCTCATCCAGCAGTGGAAGAAGATCAAGCGGAAGTCGCACTTCCAGCATGCCCCCGCACTCGTCCATCGCGAGACCAGTCTGACGCGAGGCCTCATCCGCGATCTGTTCAGCACGAAGATCGATGGGCTGCAGGTGGACTCGAAGCAGGTCTACAACGAGATTGTCGAGTATCTCAAGGGAATCGCGCCGGAGCTCACCGACCGCGTGACATTGTACGAAGACTCGATGCCGATCTTCGACAAGGCCGGCATCGAGCCGGAGATCCGCGACCTCTTCAAGCGCCGCTGCGATCTGCCGTCCGGAGGATATCTGATCATCGAGCAGACGGAGGCGCTCGTCTCGGTCGATGTGAACTCGGGGCGCTACACGGGGAAGAAGGATCCCGAGAAGACCATCTTCAAGACGAACACGGAGGCCGCGAGGGAGCTGGCCCGCCAGCTTCGCTTGCGTGACATCGGCGGCATTATCGTCTGCGATTTCATCGACATGGAGACGAAGGCGAATCGCGACAAGGTGCTGCAGGAGCTGCGCACGCATCTCTCGCGCGACCGCGCGCGGACGAAGGCGTTCGCCGTGAGTGAGCTCGGCCTGATCGAGATGACGCGCCAGCGTGTGCGCGCGAGCCACTACCAGAACATGACGGAGTTCTGCACGGTCTGCGCGGGCACCGGGCGCGTGTTCACGCCCGAGAGCACGATGCGACGCTTCGAGCGCTCGGTGCGGCGCATGGCATCCGACGGCAAGAAGGACAGCCTGATCGTGAAGGTGCATCCGGAGGTGGCGCTGTATGTGCTCGAGCACGAGCACGACATGATCCACAAGCTCGAGAAGTCGGTCGGCTTCTCGCTCGATGTGCGCGACGATCCGCTGCTCAAGCCGGACGAGTTCAAGCTCGTGGTGAAGGGCGCCGAACGCGACGTAACGCAGCAGTACGCGATGGCCTGATGCCCGCGCGAGGGCGATGACGGCTACTCTGAATGACGCCGGATGCATGCGCTGCCACCCCCGCCGGAATTCAGATGCCGATACAGAGCTATCGCGATCTCATCGTCTGGCAGCGGGCGATGGATCTGCTCACGGAGTGCTACCGCGTCGCGCGGCTGCTCCCGCCGAGCGACACGTACGCGCTGGGCGCACACCTCGAGCGCGCGGCGGTGGCCGTTGCGGCGCACATCGCCGGCGGCCACGCGCGCGAGCGGAGCGAGTTCCTCGATTCCTTGACCTCGGCCACCGCACTCCTGCGCGAGGTCGAGACGGTGCTTCTAGCCGCCACGCGAGTGTGCCTGCTATCGGCCGATCAGATCCAGACGGCCATGCAGCTGGGCGACGAGGTGGGCCGCATGCTCACGGCGCTCCGGCGAAGCCTGGGCGCGCCGCACCTGCAGCCCGGCGCCGCGGCGCCCGCTTTGGTTGACAGCCCGCTCCGCTCCCCTTAAGTTGTTCAGTCTGTACCAGTTACCCTGACCTTCAGCGTCGCCATTCCATGTCCTACGCCATCATTCGCACCGCCGGATTTCAGTTCCGCGCCGAGCCGGGGAAAACCCTTCGAATCCCATCGCTCGATGCCGAAGTCGGCACCACGGTGACGTTCGAGGAAGTGCTCCTCGGATCCGACGGGACCAACGTGCACGCCGGCGTTCCGCTGCTGGAAGGCGCGAAGGTGACCGGCGAAGTCGTGCGTCATGGCAAGGGCGACAAGATCGTCGTCTTCAAGATGAAGCGCCGCAAGAACTACGCGAAGAAGCAGGGGCATCGCCAAGGCTTCACGGAAGTGAAGATCAACGACATTTCGCTCGGCTGAGGTCTTCTTCTCATGGCTCACAAGAAAGGGGTCGGCTCGACCCGCAACGGCCGCGACAGCAATGCGCAGTATCGCGGCGTCAAGAAATTCGGCGGCGAGCAGGTGCGCGCCGGCCACATCATCATCCGTCAGTGCGGCACCCAGTTCCACCCGGGGCGCAATGTCGGACTCGGCTCCGACTACACGATCTATTCGCTCATCGAGGGCGTGGTGAAGTTCGAGCACAAGAGCAAGGCGCGTTACAAGGTGAGCGTCTATCCGGCGCCGAGCGAGAGCTCGCCCGCCGCCTAGCAGCGAGCGCTTCTCGCGCTGGCAGGTATCGCGACAACGCCCCGCTCCGATTCGTCGGAGCGGGGGCTTTTTTTATCGAACCGCCACGCGCCATGAGATGAAAAACGGCCGGCGCGAGTCGATCGCGCCGGCCGAATTACTCTGAATTCAAGCGAATTTTCAGGGCGTGTTGTACTTCGGCGGAAGCGTCTTGTACCTCTTCGCCAGCAGGTCCTGCCGCGACGGCGAGTCGAGCTTCTTGCCGTGGATGAACACCTGCTCCGCGCGCGACGCGAACTCGAGCGGATCGCCACTCCAGATTACGACGTTCCCCTCGGTTCCGGCCTTGAGCGAGCCAAGCCTGTCCGACACGCCGTAGATCTCCGCGGGCGCGAGCGTAATCGCACGCAATGCGTCATCCCACGACATGCCGTACGCCACCGCGTTGCCGGCCTCGTAGCGAATGTTGCGGACGTTGAACATGTCCTCATCACCGCCGCCCGCGTTTCCGATGATGCCCACCTGCACGCCCGCCTTCCGCAGCATCGCGGCGTTCTCCTGTCGCGATCCCAGCGTGGAGAAGCTGCCGGGAATGTTGTTCATCGCGCCGGTGAGCACGGGTACCTTCGCCGCCGCGATCTTGTCCGCCAGCATCCACCCCTCGGCTGCGCCGGCGATCACGATCTTGAGGTTGTAATCCTTGGCGATGTTGAGCGCCGCCTGGATCTCGCTCGCCTTGTCGGCGACGATGGTCAGCACCTCTCGCCCTTCGACCACCGGGATCATTGCCTCGAGATCGCGCCGCGTGGCGACGAACGGGCGCGTCTGAGCGCGCTCGAAGTCGGCCTTCCGTCTCGTGTACGACTTCGTGTCCTCGATGAGATCGCGCAGCTCGCCCAACAGCTCGCCCGCAGCGCCGACCTTCGCGCCGTCGTCGTCCTCGATCTGCGCGATCATGGATGCCGGCGCCTTCACGAGCACATCGCTGAGCTCGAGCGCGCCATTCATGTCGATGATCGCCGACTGCCCGGACACGAGCCCTCCCGTCGGATTGACCATGATGGTCGTCACGCCGCCTTCTCGCGCGGGCGCGATCATCACCGACTGCGTGTTGAAGCCCAGCCACACCGAGAATCCCGCCGCGATGCCGTCGTGACCCTTCGCGACCAACTCGCGCGGGCCTCCGCTGAATCCGACGTCACCGAGCCCGAGGCTCGTGTTCGAGTTGACCAACCCCGGCGTCACCCACTTGCCCGTCGCATCGATGCGCTGGGCGTCGCCCGGAATCGCGATGTTCTTTCCGACCGCCGCGATCTTGCCGTTGCGAATGAGCACGGTGCCGCCTTCAATCGGCGGTGCGTTCACCGGAAAAACCTTTCCGCCAGTGATGGCGATCGTCTGCGCGCTGGCCGAGGCCGCCAGGGCGCAGGTCGCGAGAGCCATGAGCGCGCTCCGATTCATTGACCGCTTCACTTGGCACCTCCAATCTGCGGAACGAATCCAAGATCGAAATCAGTTCTCCACTGGCCGGAGACATCGTCGCGATCGTAGAGCATCGCCCCGTCCACCCACACCTTCTCGGCGCGCGTGTACACGCTGAACGGATCGCCGGACCAGAGCACCACATCCGCGTCCTTCCCGGCCTCGAGCGAACCGATCTTCGAATCGAGATCGAGCGCCCAGGCGGGATTGATCGTGAGCCACTTGATCGCCTGATCCTCCGAGATGTCGATGCCGAGCTCCTTGCCGGCCTCGATTCCCTTGGCGGCTTCCTGATTCAAACGCTGCGAGCCCGACGGATCGTCGGAATGCACGATCGTGCGGACGCCAGCCTGGTTGGTGAGCGCCATGTTGGCGCGAATGCCGTCGAGCGCTTCCATCTTGAACCCGCCCCAGTCCGCCCAGATCGCCGCGCCGATTCCTTCCTTTGCCAGCAAGTCGGCGATCTTGTACGCCTCGACGCCGTGGTGGAAGGCGCGAATCTTGTATCCGAACTCGTGCGCGATGTCGATCATCTGCGCCATCTCGTCCGCGCGATAGCAGTGGTTGTGCACGAGGATGTTGCCGCGCAGCACCTCGGCGAGCGTCTCGAGATTGAGATCGCGCGCCGGCGGATCGCCCTTGTGTTCGCCGTTCCACTTGTCCCACTTGCGACGGTACTGCTCCGCCTCGATCCACGCCGTGCGATAGCCGGCGACGTTGCCCATTCGCGTCTGCGGTCCGCCCTTCATGCCGTACACACGTTTGGGGTTCTCACCACACGCCATTTTCAGTCCGTACTTCGCGCCGGGGAACTTCATCCCCTGCACGGTGCGCGAGGGCACCACCTTCAGCACGACACTTCGCCCGCCGATGAGATTCGCGGAGCCGGGAAGCACCTGCAGCGTCGTGATGCCACCGGCGAGGTTGCGCGGGAACTGCGGATCCTGCGGCCACACCGAATGCTCGGCCCACACGTACGCGGTCACGGGCTTCACCGCTTCGTTGCCGTCGCTGCTCGCCTCGACGCCGGGCGCGGAATAGACGCCCAGATGCGAGTGAATATCGATGAATCCCGGCGTAACGAACTTGCCGCCGCCATCGATCACCACGGCGTCCGCCGGTGCCGTTACGCTCGCGCCCACCGATTCGATTTTCCCATCCTTGAGGAGAATCGAGCCGTTGGTGATGCGTGGACCGGCGGCCGTCAGGATGGTGACATTCTTGATGACGGTCGTCTTCGATGGGAATGGCCTATAGGTGCTCGGGAACGGATCGGCATTCTGGGCCGACAGCGCGCCGCGACCCGGCTTCGTTGCGCTCGAATCCTTGAGATGTGCGCTGTCTCCGGCTGCTGACACCTTCGGCGCGGGAGCCTGACTCCCCTTCGATGGTGTGCACGCGAGCACGGAGAGAGCAACCGCGAATACGACGTAGCGCATTGCTTGACGTGCCTCCGCTGAACGTGAAGATCGATGAGCTGTCAACGTAGAACGAGCACCGGGCCCACGCCAGCGGTGCGGTCGCGATGAAATGTCAGAGCGCTGTGCGCAGAAGGGGGATGAAGTCGGTACACAGTCCATCAACGCCGAGTGAGGCCAGTTCAATGGCCTGGGCGACCCTGTTGACTGTCCACGGGATCACGCGGCCTCCCGCTCCATGCACCTCGTCCACGAGATCCTCGGTCACGTGCTCGTGGCTCGGCCACACATCGTACGCATCCGCCGCACGCATCGCTGCAACCGGATCGACGACCGCGCGATCGAAGAGTATTCCGCCGCGTATCTCA
>DATHJR010000450.1:0-2331 GCA_035286525.1 Gemmatimonadaceae bacterium
AGTCGCAACGGTCCCCGCGGTTTCGCTCCGCGCGCAGACCCGCGACGTCTCGTCCGCGATGCACTGGCGCTCGATCGGCCCCATACGCGCCGGGCGCGCTCGCGCGCTCGCGGGTGTACCGAGCCAGCCGAACGTCTTCTACGCCGGATTCGACAACGGTGGCGTGTGGCGATCTACCGACTACGGATCCACCTGGGTGCCGCTGTTCGATCACGAGCCAACCGGATCGATCGGCGCAATCGCGGTCGCGCCTTCGGATCCCAACGTCATTTACGTCGGATCCGGGGCCGGAATCATCCGACCGGATCTCGCGGTGGGCGACGGCGTCTACAAGTCCACCGATGCCGGCAAGACGTGGACGCACCTGGGCCTGCGCGACAGCCAGATGATCGCGATGATCGATGTCGATCCCACGAATCCCAATCGGCTATTCGTCGCCGCGCTCGGTCATCCATACGGGCCAAACGTGGAGCGCGGAATTTTTCGCTCGATCGATGGCGGCAAGAGCTTCGAGAAGGTGTTGTACAAGGATGAGTACACGAGCGCGAACGATGTGCGCATCGATCCTGCCGATCCGAACACCGTTTATGCCGCGCTCTGGCAGCAGCAGCAGAGCTTCGTCGAGGGAAATCAGTTCGGAGGCGCGTCCGGCGGGATCTACAAGTCCACGGACGGAGGAAGCAGCTGGAAGCCGCTCGAGACGGGGTTGCCGCACGTGCTGCAGGCGAATCTCGCGATCGCTCCGTCGAACACAAAGGTGATCTATGCGATGGTCGCCGGAGCGCCATCGGCCGAGGCGTCCGCGCGGGGAGAATCGGAGGAGCTCGGACTCTACAAGTCGGTGGACGCGGGCGACCACTGGTATCTCGCTGCGCACGATCCCAAGGCGGGCGATCAGCGCGCGCACAACGAGCCCGACCACAGGCCGCTCCTCCGCATCGGAGGCGGCGACCTCGCAACGCTCGCTGTCGATCCGAAGAACGAGCAGGTCGTGTACAGCGCATCGATCGTGTTCTGGCGCACCGAGGATGGCGGCGCGACGTGGTCCGCCGTGCGCGGTTCGCCCGGCGGCGATGACTATCAGAAGGTGTGGGTCAACCCCCGCGATCCGAACATCCTGCTGCTGGTGTCGGACCAGGGCGCCGTCGTCTCCTCCAATCGCGGCGCGTCGTGGAGCAACTGGTACACGCAGTCCACCGCCGCGATGTATCACGCGTCGGCCGATGCATCGTTCGTGTACCGGGTGTGCGGTGGCCAGCAGGACTCGGGATCCGCGTGCGTCGACAGCCGATCCATGGATGGTGAGATCACCTTCCACGATTGGCATCCCGCGGACATTCAGGAGTACGGCATCGCGGCGCCGGATCCGAAGGATGCGGACAAGGTGTATGGGAGCATGCGCACCAATGTCTCGCTCTACGACCGGAAGACCGGGCAGATCACCTACATCGGTCCCGATGCCACCGAGCGTGGTGCGAATTTCAACCGCAACGTTCGCACGATGCCGATCGCGTGGTCGCCCATCGACCACAACCTGCTTTTCTACACGTCGAACGCGGTCTGGAAAACGATCGATCGCGGGCATAGCTGGACGCGCATCAGTCCCGACCTCGCACGGGCGAATTGGGACGTTCCCGCGACCGCCGGCAAGTACGCGAGCGCCGTGACCGCGCATCCGCAGGGCGCGATCACGGCAATGTCGCTGTCGCCCCGAAAAGTCGGGATCATCTGGGCCGGCACCGATGACGGAAACATTCAGGTGACGGTGGACGGCGGTGCGAAGTGGAGCAACGTCACGCCTCCGCAGATCAAGCCGTGGACTCGCATCTTCAATATCGAGGCGGGACACTTCGACGACCGTACCGCCTACGCCGCTGCCAATACGCTGCGAATCGACGACATGAATCCGCATCTGTGGCGTACGCACGATGGCGGAGAGAGTTGGACGGAGATCGACGAGGGCATCGCCCCCGGTGCCGTCGCAAACTCCATTCGCGAGGATCCGCGCAAGCAGGGGTTGCTGTACGCCTCCACCGACACGCAGGTGTGGGTGTCGTACGACGACGGGGACCACTGGCAGTCGCTCAAGCTCGACATGCCGGCGATCTCGGTGCGCGATCTGCTGGTGAAGGACGACAGCAGCTGTCTGTGCTCCGATCTGATCGCGGCCACGCATGGGCGCGGCTTCTGGATTCTCGACAACGTCACGCCGCTTCGTCAGCACGCCGCCGTGCAGGCAGCCTCCGCTCTGTATCTCCTCAAGCCGGCGACGGCCGTGCGCGTGCGCGGGGCCACGAACGATCCCACGCCGTGGCCGCCCGAACTTCCCGC
>DATHJR010000451.1:0-2114 GCA_035286525.1 Gemmatimonadaceae bacterium
TGTCGAACAACGGAACGTTCAAGCCGATCGTTGTGGAGCTGTTGGCGCCGGAAGCGTCTGCGGTGCCGCCGGAGCCGACGCGTAGCGCTGTCGCAGCACCCGCATCGGCGTAGCGGCGCGATGGAGGATCGTTCCGCGATAGGGCACGCCGCCCAGGAAGATGCGCGCGCCGAGTGCGATCCAGCTGCACAGCGCGCGCTCGGCCGCCCAGAGCGGCGCGAAGAGCGGCGTGGTGGCGGGGAAGAATCGCGTCGCGCCGCTCCTCCGCCGGCCGATCTCCGCCGTCGCGATGAGCGCCACTGTCGCTATCACGAGCGCGAGCCAGTGCTTGGTGATCGCAAGCGCGAGCGCGACTGGGAGCACCGCGAGCTGAATCGTGAAGCGCGCGGGCCGGGCGATCTCGTCGTACGCCTGACGCACGCGCTGCGACCAGAAGTGTCGCGCGGTAGAGGGGCGTCGAAGGACGAACGCATCGTAGAGCACCGTCTCGCCGCCGCCGGACGCGAGCACCGTGCGCACGAGCTCGAGGTTCTCGAACATGACGCCGCCGTCATACCCATTCGTCGCCTGCAGGCGCGAGCGGCGAACGCCGAGCGTGCCGGGCCAGTCGCCGCCGGTGAGACGGTTGAGGAGCATGCGGCTGGAGTCCCAGCGCGCATGCCATGGAAGGGGCTCGAAATAATTCTGCGGGCGCACGACGTCGGCCGTCGCGAGCGCGGCGACCACTTGCGCGAGCGAGCTGTCGTCGTAGCGCACGTCGTCGTCCGCGATGATGATGGCTTCGTGCGACGCGAGCCGGAGGCCTGTGAGCACGCCGCCGACCTTGCCCATGGGCGAGATGAGGTCGGGCGCGGGCGCGACGTGGCGGATGCCGCCGCCCCACTCGCGCTCGTGCGCCGCGAAGATCGCGCTGTCCGACCCATCCACCACGATGACCTCGGCGCGCGCGGCAATCCACGCGATGTACGCGCGCAGCTCGGCCGTCGTGCTGGGCGAGGAGCTCCTGATCGGAAGGATGTAGCTCACCGGCGCGCTCATGCTCTGCATGCGGGCAACAGGCATGCCGCGCTCGATACCAGCTCCGCGTGATCGAGCCGCTCGGTGACTTCGGCGACGAGGAGATGCGCTCGCAGCTGCATCTCGTGGCGGAGTGGATCGCGAGCTATCGCGCGACGATCGAGCAGCGCGCGATCGTGCCGGCGGTGCGGCCCGGCGAGATAGCGGCGAAGTTCGCGCACGTGGCGCCGCAGCGAGGCGCGTCGATGGAGCAGGTAATGGGTGAGCTCGACGCGCTCATCATGCCGGGGATCGTGCACTGGGGGCATCCCGCCTTCCTCGGCTATTTCGGCAGCACGAGCAACGGGCCCGCGCTGCTCGGCGAGATGATCGCGGCCGCGCTGAACGTGAGCGCGATGACGTGGCGCACGTCGCCGGCAGCGTCGGAGCTCGAGGGCGTCGTGCTCGCGTGGATCCGCGACCTGATCGGGCTGCCGGAAGCGTTCATGGGCATCGTGTACGATACGGCATCGGTCGCGCTGATGCACGCGCTGGCTGCGGCGCGGGAGGTTGCCGGGAGCGAGGTCCGGACGCGCGGGCTCATCGCTCGCTCGGAGCTGCGGCCGCTTCGGGTGTACGCGTCGGATCAGGCGCACAGCAGCGTCGAGAAGGCGATGATCGTGCTCGGGCTCGGCGAGGAGAACGTCGTGCGCGTGCGAAGCGACGAGCGGTTTCGCATGGACGTGCAGGAGCTCGAGCGCGCGATCGCGGGCGATGTCGCGCGCGGCATTCGCCCGATGGCCGTCGTCGCGACCGTCGGTACGACGTCCGCGGCCAGCATCGATCCCGTGCCCGCGATCGCGGCGGTGTGCCGTGCGCGCGACGTGTGGCTGCACGTCGATGCGGCGTACGGTGGCGCGCTCGCGATGCTCCCCGAGCGGCGCGAGGTGATGGCGGGCGCGGAGCACGCGGACTCGGTGGTGGTGAATGGGCACAAGTGGCTGTTCGTGCCGCTCGACTTTAGCGCGCTGTACACGCGGAGGCCCGAGGTACTGCGCTCGGTGTTCGCGCTCACGCCGGAGTATCTGCGCGGCGATGCCGATGCCACGGGCGCAGTG
>DATHJR010000452.1:0-18497 GCA_035286525.1 Gemmatimonadaceae bacterium
CCCCACACACCCATGCGCGTCGAGTCGACGTACGGCAGCTGCTTCGCGAGCGCGCGCGCGCCATCCGCCTGGTCCTGACTCGAGAGAACGCCCACCGCGCCGTAGATGCTGCGCCGCCACGCACGGCCGCGCGGCGCGGGCGCACCACGGTTGTCGATGCTCGCGACGATGTACCCATGCTGTGTCAGCATCAGATGCCATAGATAGTCGCCGCCGTGCCACTCATCGCCCACCGTCTGCCCCGCCGGCTCCCCGTACACGAAGAACAGCACCGGATAGCGCTTCGCCGGATCGAACCCCGGGGGCGTCATCACCCACGCATCGAGCGGCGTGCCATCGCGCGCGGGCGCTCGCACGAACTGCACCTTGCCGCGCGCGAGCGAGGCCAGGCGGCCACGTAGGTGCGCGTTGTCCTCGAGCGTCCGCACCACTTCGTGACTCGGCAGCCGCACGATCTCGTACACCGGCGGCGTCGCGAACGTCGAGTACGTGTGCAGCGCGAAGCGGCCTCCCGGTGCAACCTGGTAGGTGTGCGTTCCCGGTTGATTTGCGGGCGTCACGCGCTCGGCGTTCCCCATTCCATTCAGACGCGACCGATAGAGATAGAGCTGCGTCGGCGCGCTCGGCGACGCCGTGAAGTAAATCCATCCCGCCGCGCTGTCGACGCCCACCACGAACGGCGCGCCAAAGGCCGCCTCGGGGTTCTGCAGATCGAACGCGCCGTTGGTGAGCGGACGAATCGATGCGCCATCGCGCGAGACGCTGTACAACCTCCTCCACCCATCGCGCTCGCTCACCCACGTGAAGCGGCGTCCAGCGTCGAGCCATCGCACATCGTCGACGACATTCACCCACGTGCTGTCCCGTTCCGTGAGCACCTCGCGCGCGGCGCCCGTGCGCGCATCGCCCAGCATCACCCGCAGCGTGTGCTGGCGACGATCGAGCTGTTGCAGCACGACCTCATCGGAGCTTCCGGCCCAGTCGAGGCGCGCGATGTAGAAATCGCTTGGCTCGGCGGGCATCGCAATCCATCGTGTCGGACCACCGGATGCGTCCACGACGCCCACGCGGGCGGACGAGTTGGTGGTGCCCGCCTTCGGATACTGCACCGGGATCGTGTATGAGTACGTCGAGTCCGTGTCGTCGATGAGCAGAAAGTCGCGCACGCGGGAGTCATCGAGCTGCCAGTACGCGATGCGCTTTCCGTCGGGGCTCCAGCGAAACCCGTCGCGCAGGTTGAGCTCTTCCTCGTACACCCAGTCGAACGTGCCGTTGATGACGGTGCGCGATCCATCAGTCGTCAGCGGCGTGATCGCGCCGCTGGCGACGTCTTCCACATAGAGGTTGTTCGCGCGGACGTACGCGACTCTCCCGCCGTCCGGAGAGAATTTCGCGAACATGAGCGACGACGGGGCCGCGCTCGCGCCGCCGAGCTTACGCGGTGCGCCCGTACCCGCGTCGATCACCCAGTAGTCGCCGCGCGTGTTCTCCCTCCACACGCGCTGCGATTTGGTGAAGAGCAGAAAGCGCCTTCCGTCCGCGGACGACTGATAGTCCTCGATCTCCATGGGCGCGGTGGCACCCGCTGGCACCAGCCGCTCGGCCGCCACGACGACTTCTCTCTTCCCGCTCGCCGCGTCGTAGCGCACGAGATCGTGACCGCCGTGCGCGCCCTTCGCGCGATCGAGCGAGGTGTATGCCCTGCCGTCCGTCGTCCATCGAATCGATGATACGTCGCGCGCGGCGAGCTCGGAGCTGGTGAAGATGCGATCGAGCGTGAGTCGCGACGAGTCCGCCTGCGCGCACAGCGAGGCGGCGGGCAGCGACGACATCGTCAGCGCGAGCCACGCCGCCGCCAGGGGGCGCGAAAAGTGAGGTGTGATGAGCATCCCGCGAGGCTATCGCGAGTGCGCGCTCCGCGCAACCGATTCGCGCGATGATTCTTCCAAGAGTAGCGGCGCAACGCCGGCTGAAGCGCACGGCAGGCTCTAACTAGTTGAGATACGGACGAAAACGGAATGAGCGGACAAAAAACGGATGACGGTCTCACCGGCGAGAGAAAATTTCTCGCGAAAATGCAGCATTCCGTTTTCGTCCGTTTCCCTCCGTTCTTGTCCGTATCTCACACGTTACGACCTGCCAGGCGGCAGTTCATCTGGCATGGCGCGTGGCCGCTCTCTCAGCGAAAGGTGCCTGGGCTCACGTCGTACTGGATGTGATAGGCACCCACTTCCTCGTCGGGCGTCCAGAACCCCAACTGCTCGGACCAGCGCACGCTCTGCAGCCTCCGCCCCCCGAGGGAGAGGAAGCCGGCGGCGCGCGTGGTGACGACACCCATCGCGCGCAGATCCGCGAGACCGCGCAGCTGCGTCGTCATTCGCTCCGTCACGATGCGGCGCGCACTGGCCGGCCCGATGCCCGGCACGCGCAGCAGCTGCCCGCGCGATGCGGTGCGCACCTCCAGCGGAAAATGCTCCGGATGCGCGAGCGCCCACGCAGTCTTTGGATCGTTCGCGAGCGGCAGATTTCCGTCAGCATCGTACACGACCTCCTCTGGCGCGAAGCCATAGTCGCGTAGCAGATAGTCGGTTTGATAGAGTCGGTGCTCGCGCACCGCCGGTGTCGCGCGCATGTTCTCGAGCGGCGTGTTGCGGATTGGCCGAAAGGCCGCGAAGTGCGTGTGATGAATCCCGCGTCCCGAATAGAGCTCGGTGACCTTGCCGAGGATGGTCCGATCGGTGTCGGGCGTCGCCCCGACGACGAACTGCATCGTCATCCCGGCGGTGCCCCCCGGATGCAGCCCGTCGCGAGGACGTCCCTCGCGCTCCTCGTTCCGGCGCTCGTTCACCTGCGCGCGCACGCGCTCGAGCTGCACCAGCGCGGTTTTCAGATTCTTCTCCGGCGCGATGCGCGCCAGCGTGTCGCCGCATGGGGCCTCGAGATTGAGCGACACGCGTGTCGCGAGCGCGGTGAGACGCTCGATCTGCGCCGTCTCTGCACCCGGAACCATCTTCACGTGGATGTAGCCCGCGAACCGATGCTTCTCGCGCAATAGCGCGAGTACCTCGATGAGATCGTCCATCACCTTCACCGGCCGACCCGGGATACCCGTCGTGAGGAAAAGCCCGGTACACCACTCCCGCTCTACGGCGGCGAGAAAAATCCGCACGAGCTCCGCCGGCTTGAGCAGCGTGCGCGGCATGTCGCGGTCGCGGCGCATCGGGCAGTAGTGGCAATTGAAGCTGCACGCGTTCGTCATGAGGATGCGCATGAGCGTCGTGCGCGGACCGCTGCTGCCGATGCGCACCGGCCGGAGGTTGAGCGGTCTCAGTGCCCCGACATCGTTCGCGTGACGCAGCCTCGGCGGGAGCTGCCTGGTTGGGAGTCCCTCCTTGTCGTCGCCCGCGAGGGACATGAGGAGCTCGAGCTTCGCTTCGAGATTCGGGGTGCGCATCATGGGGATACTCCGCCGGATAAGAGGCCAAGCATACCCGAACAAACACCGAAGTTCAAGGGGATGAAAAAGGGCTCGAGGAGCCCGTTTTTTCTAGCGAAGACTGCTCGTGGTCGCGTTTCGCGCGCCCGGCTGCCAAAACACCCGCTGCTCGTTCGAGGACAGCGAAACCCGCTGCGAGACCACCGTCAACCCGGCATCGTCCAGGGCTATGAGCTGATACTCGCCCTGGTCGAGGAGCGACGTACAGGTGAGCGTGCGAGTGGAATCCGACTGCACGGATCCGAGGCGCAGCCGCACGCCGTTCGGCCGTTCGAGGAAGACGACGACATCGCGGGCGGGCCGCACGTCGTTGCCGACGACCACCTGAAGACCGGGCCGGCCAGCGCGCGCACCGTGCATCATCGCGCACGAGGATGTGGCGACGACCAGCGCCAGCGCGCCCACCGCAATCGCGCCATGCACCAGCGATCTACCACAATTCGTTCCGCCGCTACGCCACATTTTTCATCCTCGAATCAGTGCCACAAGACATTGCACACCCCGAGCCATCGACGACTGCTACCCTGCAAAGACACGCGAGTGCCACATGATTGATGCCTTCGTGCGCACATCCGCGCAAGCGCGGTTTCCTTTTCATTTGCCCGGCGTCTCTTGAGGCTAGCGCTCCTCCTTCTCACGCCGCGCCGCAACAAAACTTGCCGCCCATTCTGTCATACACCGTCGCGGCCATAGCCGCCCTCGCAGTGCTCTCCTCCGCCGAGTCATCGGCGACGAACGCGAGCGCCTCCGACGGACCGGTCGTGCGCACGCACGTTCGCTGGGGACTGTTCGCGACGACCGAGCCCGTGATCGCCAACGTTCGCTTTCCCGCGGCGTCGGGGACCGATGGATGGACCGAGGCCGATGCACCCTCGATCATCTCCTCCGAGGCGGATCTGTCCCACGTGATCACGATCGCCGAGATCACCCCGTGTGTCGCCCGGGCAGTTCCGTCCGACGACAGCGCGAGCCGTACGCTCGTACAGTGGACGAGCAACAGCGGCGCGAATTGGCAGAATCTCACGAACGTGCCGGCCATCGCCTCGCCGGTCGAGCGGGCGGGGAACCATCCCTCCGCGCTCACGCTTCGCTATCGCGCCCGCACCGCCGCCGACAGCTGCGCCATGCGCGTCGTCTTCACCGCGATTCCCGCGCGCTAACGCTCAAGGCGTTGCCGGCTTCGGCTTCGGGCCAGGCGGCAGCGCGTGCACTCGATCCTTGAAATCGTGAAAGGCCTTGGAATCCTCCGTGAGCGTCCGCAGGAGCGCCGGGTCCTTCGCGTCGATCAGCCGCTGAATGTCCGCGATGCGATCCTGCGTGAGCGGGTGATCGCTGAACCACGCGTCCACCGGCGAGCCGCCGCCCTTATCAGCCGCCATCAGCTTCTGGAAGAATGAGACGAGTCCGCGCGGGCTGATCCCGGCGCGAATGACGTTCTTGAATCCCTCCTCGTCCGCCTCCTGCTCGTCCTGCCGGCTGAACTTCGCGAACACCGCCGCGCCGCCCACCTGGATTGCCGCCTGCGAGGCGCCGCTATCGCACACGTTGGTCAGCACACAGGTGAGCGCGATGCCGATGTTCGCACCCTGCTGCGTTTGCATCTGCTTCACCGAGTGCCGCCTCACCACGTGTCCGATCTCGTGTCCCATCACGCCGGCGAGCTCGTCCATCTTGTCCGCGCGCTCGATGACGCCGCGATTCACGTAGATGTATCCGCCCGGAAGCGCGAACGCATTCACGACGTCGGTGTTCACGACGAAGAAGTGCCAGTCGAGGTCGCCTCGGCCCGTGAGCTTTGCTATCGAATCGCCGAGTTGGTTGACGTACCCATCAATCGCCGGATCACTGACTACGGGCAGGGATGTGTTGAGCTGCGACGAATACTGCTGGCCCATCTGCACTTCCTGCTGCGTCGACACCGCGCATCCGATGGCCGCCGCGCAAACCGCCATCAGCACTAGTTCTCGCCTCATAAAGACCTCGGATCGTGATCCTCCAAGCCAAGGCAAGACATATACCGTTCGGCCCGCTATGGTTTTCTTTACACGGTCTTTTTTTTCGTTCTCGCAACTTTCGATCGAGTCTTCGACCGCGTCGCCGAGCGGGTTGCGGCGCCGAGGAGCAGAAGCGACGACGCGGCCTCTCGCTCGACCTGCTTCATCGTGCACTGCCTGGGAGCCTTGTCCGGGCGCCACCGCAGAAATCCGGTGCCGTGCCTGAATCGGCCGCCCGTGAAATGATCATACTCCACTTCCACCACGAGCTTCGGCGCCAGCGGCTCCCACTCGCCGGTGCGCGCGGTGCTCCACCTGCTCGGCCCACCAGGCGCCTGCCCTGTGAATCCCGGCTTTTTCACGAGCGCCTCGAGCTTCGGCGTCAGCTTCGTGCGCTCATCGGTCGAGAATGCCGAGCAGAAGCCGACGTGATCGAGCAGCCCCTCCTTGTCATAGAGTCCGAGCAGCAGCGATCCCATCGCTGTCCCCTTCGACGCGTAGCGAAAGCCGCCGACCACGCAATCCGCGGTGCGCTTTCGCTTGAGCTTCTGCATGCCCGTGCGCTCGCCACTCTGGTACGGGAGATCGCGGCGCTTTGCGATGACGCCGTCGAGGGCCGATCCCACCGACGCGTACCAGCGCTTCACAGTCCGCTCGGCCGTTGTCGCCGGGGAAAGTCGAAGGGCGCCCGCACCCGCGAGATGGCTTCGCGCGAATTCCTCGAGCGCCGCTCGACGCTCGGCCAGGGGCGCTCTCACGAGCGACACGCCGCGATCGTTCACGAGCAGGTCGAACACGATGAGCATGGCCGGATGCTTCGCCACGAGCGCCTTCACCCGGCTCGCCGCCGGATGGATGCGTAGCAGCAGCTCGTCGAATGACAGCTGCTTGCCCACGGGAATCACGATCTCGCCGTCGAGCACGAAGCGCCGTGCTTCGATCGCTTTCACCGCCGCGACGATGTCCGGGAAGTAGCGCCCGAGCGGTTTCCCGCTCTTCGACATCAGATCCACCTTGTCCCCGTCGCGAAAGGCGATGCAGCGAAAGCCGTCCCACTTCGGCTCGTACTGCCACTCGGGTCCGAGCGGAAGCTCACTCACCTGCAGCGCCTCCATCGGCGCGAAGCTGCGCCGGATCGGAAGCGTCACAGTACGCGCTCCAACCTGAAGCGCCCGCGCGCCGCGAGGAGCGATTTCCAGAGATCGCCGACCTTCTTCACGCGCGCGGGAACGTTGTCGATGCGGAAGTCTTCGATCTCGATCCCCTTCTCCACTTCGGCCCACGTGACGGGCGTCGATACAGCCGCCTTCGGCGTCGGCCGCGGAGAATAGACGGAAGCGAGCGTGCGCCCCCACGCATTCTGGTTGTAGTCGACGAGTACGCGTCCGCGGGGACGATGCGCGATGCGGTATTCCGCCGTGATGAGCTTCGGCGCGCGCGCCTCCATCACGTGCGCGAGCTCCTTCGCGAACGCCCATACCTGTTTCTGTAGCGGGCCACGCACGATGGGCACGTACAGATGGATGCCGCTCGACCCCGTCGTCTTTGCGAGCACCGTCATTCCGAGGGCCTCGAGCGCCTCGCGCACGAGCAGCGCCGTCTCGCGCACGCGCGCGAACGACGCGCCCACCACGGGATCGAGATCGAAGTGCACATAGTCGGGGCGATTCACATCGTCGCAGCGCGCGTACCACTGATTCAGATCGATGCAGCCGAGGTTGACGACCCAGAGCAGCGACGCGAGATCCTGTACCATCGGAAAGTCGATGATGCTTCCCGATCCGTGCTCGATCGCGCACGTCTTGATCCAGTCGGGACGCGGCGACGGCGCACGTTTCATGAAGAAGAACTTCCCCGCTGCGCCGTTGGGATATCGCTTCATCACCATCGCGCGATCGCGGAGATGCGGGAGCAGCACCGGCGCAACGGACGCGAAGTAGCGGAGCAGGTCGCCCTTGGTGATCCCGAGTCTGGGCCAGAACGGTTTCTCGAGATTCGTGAGCGACACCGCGTGACCGTTCGCCTGCACGACGGCATCTCGCACGCCGAACGGAATGCGCGCCGGCGCCGCGCTCGCGCGCGACCTGGTCGCCGCAGCCATCAGCGCAACGGCACGAGCTTGGGCGGACGCGCGCCGCGACGAGTGGCGCCCGACACAGCGATGTATGTGAGCTCGGCGCCATCCTGCGCGCTACGCAGCAGCAGTCCGCCCCGGCTCATGTCGCCGCGTCCGACGAACTCCACCGGAAAGCGAAGCCGGTCGCCGAATGCAGCCGCGAGCGTGCCGACGTACTTGTCAGTCGCGATGCTGCCGAGCAATATGGCGGGAGCGTCGCGCGACGTACTGGCGAGGGATTGCGCGTCGCGCGCGAGCGGTTGGAGGAAGCGATCCGACTGCGATGCAATGTTGACCTCGGCGAACTCGCGTATGTCGTCGAGCGTTAGTAGCATATCGGGGTCGACCAGGCCGCGGGTGGGCGTGATCACGAGGAGCCCGGGTGCGCCGCGCGGCGGTCGGTCGAATGCTCGAGCGTACGCCAGCTTTCCGCGAAAGTAGAGACCACTCAGGAACGCGAACAGCTCGCCGATGGGCACGCCCCCGCCTCGAAGACGAACGGCGAGTGGAAAGTCGGCGGCCGGGTTGAAGAGGAGCTTCGCTCGCTCGCCACCGCAGAAGGCCGGCGAGAGGAGAAAGATTCGCGATGCGGTCATGCGCAGGGAGGGTGCAAGTCGTCCGCCATGGGAGCGAACCGCAGCAGAGGGTTAACGGCGGGTGTCGAAGTCGTCAAAAGGATGTCCCACGGGGCGTACACCGATTGTCCGCGAAGGGTGACATTTGCAACGGTATCTGGAAGAGAAACGTATGAAATACAACGACTTGGAACTCGGCACAAAGATCGCTTAGGTATAATGCAGCGAGTCGGGCTTTCCGCTCCGGCAGCGGGCCCCGGACTTGGAATGCTACAGGAGGCTCCATGATTTCCGCCATTCTTCCGCTCGTCTTCTCCGTGGTGACCACCGCGACGCCTGCACCGGCGCCAGCGGTTTCGGGCGCGGAGCCCGCGATCAGGGTCACGCTCAATCGACAGAACTTCAATCGTGGCGACCGAGCCCGTGTGACGGTCCGAGTGCGCGATGACGGATACGTCGTCGTGCTGCACACGGACGCCAACGGCCGCGTGCGCGTGTTGTTCCCGGTCGATCCGGGTGACGACAACTTCATGAAGGCGGGGCAGGAGTACGAGATCCGATCGCGTGGAGACCGTGACGCGTTCCAGGTCACGAGCTCCGGCAGCGGCACGGTGTACGCCGCCGTTTCCATGGATCCGTACCACATTGATGATTTTGTTCGCAACAATCATTGGGACTACACGCGGCTCGAGGACGACTCGGCGTCCGCCGATGATCCCGAAGCGGCGATGACCAACCTCGTCGAGCAGATGGCGGACGGCAGCCACTTCGACTACGATCTCGCCACATACACCGTGCAGTCCTCGTACGCTTCGTCGCAGAGCGTCTACATCTCGCCTACCGGGGGATACGGGTACTCGTGCTTCTACGGGTCGTGGGATCCGTGGTGTGATGGGTACTACCCGTCGCCCTCGTACTTCAGTCTCGGCTTCGACTTTGGCTTCGGTCCCTTCTGGGGCTATCGGCCGTACGGCTTTGGTTTTGGCTTTCCGCGCTACGGCTACGGTTTCGGCTTCGGCTATCCGTTCTACGGCGGCGGCTTCTATGGCGGCGGTCGCGGTTATGGCTATGGCGCCGCCGGCTACGGCTATGCGTTGGGTCGCGGCTGGAGCTATAACCACAACCCGATCATCCTCGGCCCTCGTGGCGGATACACGGTGGGGAGTAACGCCTGGATCGGTCTCGGCGGCAGCAGAATCGGCTATCGCAATCGCGGCTCGTTCGTGACCATGCGGGGAAACACCTCGCCGCTCTATGGCGTGTCCCGCTTCAACACGCCGCGCGGGCCATCGCGCGGCGGAAGCGATGTTCAGGTTCGCTACGGGCGGCGCACCGTCGCGACGGGTGATCAGTCCGGATTCCGCACGCGCGTCGGCGGCAACACGCGGCCCTCGGATGCTGGCGGGATGCGTCCTCCCTCGCGGGCGGAGGGAGCGCCCGCACGTGTGGAGCGGTCGGAGCAGCCGCGCGGCGATTCGAGACCGACGCGGGTGGAGCGGTCGGAGCAGCCACGCGGTGATTCGCGGCCGACGCGAGTGGAGCGGTCGGAGCCCAGGGGAAATGAAGGCGGCAGGTCGCGTGCGCCGCAGGAGTCACGAAGCGGTGGCGGTGGCGGTGGCGAGCGTCGCGGCGGCGGGGGACATCCTAGCGGCGGCGGCGGGGGCGGCGGACGACGTGGTGGTGGCGGCGGCGGGGGCGGCGGCGGGCACCACCACTAGACGCCGATACCAAGAGCACAAAAGGCGGGGCCCGGAATTCGGGCCCCGCCTTTTTTCCATTTGGTCAGCGCCGATCGATGCTCAGCGCGAGCGGAAGCGCGGCTGCCGAATCCGGAGAACGATGATTCCAATCAGCATGGCGCCGATGCCGAGCATGGCGAGCGCGGGCAGAATCGTCGCCGTCCTCGGCGCGATCATGCCATCGGCTTCGGCCTCGGAAGGAGTCATGGAGGGCAGCGCTGCAGCAGTCTCGCCGCGTGACGTCCGCGCGAGCGGTCGCAGGCCGTCGGCCGCATAGTCGGGGCGGGAACCGTTCGGAGCGATCGCGCCCGACGCCACTCGACGCGGTGCCATGGAGTCGGTTGGAGCGATGTCCGTCGAGTCGGACATCGTCGTGAGCGCCGATGGTGCGCCGGCCGCTGGCGGCGCCGATGCGAGCGCCGCTGCGTGACGAAAGGGAATCACCGCGGCGATGAGTCCCGCGAAGAGTCCACCGCCGATGGCGTTCGCAATCCGGCTATCGTCGCTGCCCGGCGCGGAACATTGGCATTGGTCCTGCGCGTACAACTGCGGGACAGGCGCCATGAGGAGGCCGACTGTCGTTGCGAGGAAGCAGAATGCCGATCCGACACGGAATGACATCAAGACCCTGAAAAGGTGCATCGGGACGTTACAGTCCTGGCAACGTCTCCGGTCAGTTCGACATGGATACGGGTCCGGACGTGGCAGGTCAATAGCCGAGAGCGCCAATAATATCACGTTGCTGGCACTTTTTTAACTGTGCGCCAGATCACAATTCAGGAGCGCGGGTTGCAATCCGTTCATCTCCTGGAACGCACGGAACGCCTTTTCGGAGGATACCCGCATGTGTACGCGCCGAGGCTTTACGACACTCGTCGTCACGTCATTCACCTTGGCGTGCGCGGGGCTCGTGCAACGGGCCGCCGCCCAGGAGATCGATGCGGCACCCCAGGCTCGCGCGAGTGACGACTCGGCGCGCGCGTACGGCGAGCCGACGAGCGTGTACAACGCACATCGGCTGGCGCGGGTGATCGATGAAGGTACGCACGTCGTGCTCGCGGACGGCACGATCTGGGAGATCTATCTTCCCGATCACCCGACCGTGAATACCTGGAGGCCGGGCGACCTGCTGATCGTGCGCGAGAGCAGCGTCACGCAGGGAGAATACGACTACTTGCTGAAGGACGGCCGCACGCGCGGCGCCGTGCGCGCGCGACTCGTCGGCGAGGTGCGAGGTCGCAGCTGATCGCTGGCTAGCGCCCGCGACCCGCTTTCCTTTTCGGCCGTGCCTTCGTCTGTTTTTTCTTCGCGGCGCTCTTCTTCTTCGGCTTCGTTTTCTTCTTCGCCTTCGTTTTCTTCGCCGTCTTTTTCTTCTTGACCGTCACCTTCGCGGAGAGGATGGTCCCGCGGCACTCGGGTGAACCGCAGAGGCACCTGTACAGCTTCTCATCCGCCTTCGTGGTCTTCGTCGTGCGCTCGTAGTTGTAGTCGTACGCGAGCTCCTCGCCCGGACGAATCGTGCGATTCGCCTCGATGTAGACGCGGCGTTTTTCGATGATCGCGTCACAGTTTGGATCGCACGAGTGGTTGATGAAGCGCGCTTCGTTGCCGCCGAAGGTCGCGTCGACGACCCTGCGATTGTCCACCGAGAACAAGAAGGTGTGGTGGTTCTTCACCTTGGTATCGTCGTAGCGGCGATCGGATTCCGCGGGTGAGATGTGCTCGCCTACGTATTCGACGAGACGCGTTCCCTTGCGGATGGTCTTGAGCGCAAACGCGCCCTTGCCATGAACACCGGAACTTCGAACCACGAAATATTTGTTAGTCATTCCGCCGAAAATGTTGCGAGGGTCATGAATGCCGCGCGACGCGCGCGGCAGCTCGCTCAAAGTGAGCTGTCGGGGCGCGCCGTCACATTCACGACGTCTTTCTCTTCGGTGAGCGTGAAATCCTCGCCGGGATTGATGTACTGGTCCTGCTCGGCGCGGTACTGGGTGTCGTACAGCTGTCTGTAGCGCCCGCCCAGGCGCAGCAGCTCGGGCTGCGTGCCGCGCTCCACGATCTCGCCGTTCTCGAGCACCAGAATCTGGTTCGCGCTCGCAATCGTGGAGAGGCGGTGCGCAATCACGAACGTCGTTCGCCCGCTGCGCAGCGAGCGCAGCCCGTCGCGGATGAGCGCCTCGCTCTCGCTGTCGAGGCTCGAGGTCGCCTCGTCGAGAATCAGGATGCGCGGATCGGCGAGAATCGCGCGCGCGATGGCGACGCGCTGGCGCTGTCCGCCCGAGAGGCGCACGCCGCGCTCGCCGACGATGGTGTCATAGCCGAGCTCAAACTCCGAGATGAACTCATCGCAGTGCGCGATCCGGCTCGCCTCGCGGATCTCATCCATCGTGGCGCCCGGCTTCGAGAACGCGATGTTCTCGCCAACGGTGCCATCGAACAGGAAATTGTCCTGCAGAACGACGCCGAGGTGCGACCGGTACTCGCGAAGCTTGAGCGACTCGAGCGGCCGGTTGTCGATCGTGATGGTTCCCTTCTGCGGATGGTTGAACGCCATAATGAGGCTGATCAACGTGCTCTTGCCGGAGCCGCTGGAGCCGACGAGCGCGGTCGTCGATCCGGCCGTCGCGTGGAAGCTCACGTCGCGCAGTACCGGCGTGTCCGGCTTGTACTCGAACCAGACGTGCTCGAAGCGCACGTCTCCCACGAGCGAGGGCACCGCGCCGTGCACGTTGTCGTTCGCGTCCTCGGTGACCATGCGGCGGATCTCGCGGATGCGATCGAGCCCCGCGAAGGCTTCGCTGATCTGCGTTCCGATCGATGCAATCTGGATGAGTGGCGCCGCGAGCAGGCCGACGAACACAGCGTACACCAGCAAATCACCGAGCGTCATTCGGCCGTCGAGCACGGCCCGGCCGCCGAAGATGAACATGATGATTCCGACGATGCCGACGATCAGCGTCGAGAACCCGGTGACCAGAGAGATGCCCGTGAGCGTCGACGCGATGTTCCGGAAGAGCTTGTGAATGCCGACCGCGAACGTCTTCTGCTCGCGGCGCTCGGCGACATACGTCTTCACGATGCGCACGCCGCCCATCGCCTGTGCGAGCCGGCCCGTGACTTCCGCGGTGATTGCATTTCGCTGCCGGAAGATCGGGCGAAGCCGCTTGAACGCGACCGCCATGACGCCGCCGAACGAGAGCAGAATGATGAGCGTGATCGCCGTCATCTGCCAGTTGAGGTAGAACAACACGCCTAGCGCCACGACGGCGGTGATGAGCCCACCGACGAGCTGTACGAGACCGGTGCCGACGAGATTCCGAATCCCCTCGGCGTCGTTCATCACGCGCGCGATGAGAATGCCGCTCTGCGTCGAGTCGAAATAGCTGACGGGAAGGCGAAGAATGTGCGCCTGGAGTCTCTTGCGCATGTCGGCGATCGCGCGCTGCGCGGCGATGCTCATCACCTGCGACAGACCGAACGACGTCGCGGCCTGGATCAGCGTCGCGACCCCGGCCGCGGCGGCGAGTGGATAGAGCAGCCCGACCTGGTGCTTGCCGATCACATTGTCGATCAGGTACTTGGTGCTCGCGGGAAGCACGAACCCCGCGAGCTGATTGATGATCATCAGCGGGAAACCGATCGCGAGCTGTTTCCGGTGCGCCCAGATCAGCTCTCGCGCTTCGGCCCACGCATTGTTGTAATCGGTTTTTCTCTTTTCCTCCGCCACTCGACCGCCTGTGCTCTGAGATTCATGAAAGATACCCGCCCGTCAAGGTTGAACGCACGACGCACCGTGATGTGTTCGCGGCGCCCGGAAGCGTGGCACGCTGCACGCATACGAAAGGTGTAGGGTTCGTCCGAGCGGAGCTTCTCCCGACGAAAGGGGAGGAGCTCTAAATGGGCGTGTCCATTGCAGTTAGAGCGAGCGCTCTGGAACGATTCGATGCAGTCGGCCAGAGGAATCGTTAATTCTGCTTTCAGAATCGACCGGCAAGTGTATCATGTGCAGGCCCGCGCGAAACAGAATCTGCGGGAACGCTACTTCATTGATCGACAGGCTGAATGACGAGTTTGCTGCTCGATAACCCACTCATGGTAATCGCCGTGAGTCTCGTTCTCCTCATCGCCACGATATCCATCGCGGCGAGCGGGGTGTTCACGGCGCGCAAGCGTGCCGCGCGCAGGCACCGCAACGGCGCGCTGCCGCCGATGATGGTGACCGGTGGCCGAGACAGGCGCAATCGGCCGGTCCCGCCCGTGAATGGGCGAGATGCGATTCAGGTGTGGCCCGGACATCTCGAAGTGGAGGTGGGCAGCAATGTCGGCGAAGCGATCCGCTTCATGCGCCTCAGTGGCGAGCCCGCCGACATTACGATCGGAGCGGCGGAAGGTCCCCGTCACCGCCACATCAAGCTGCCGGCCGATGCGATCAGCCGCACCCATGCACGCATGCAGTACGATCAAGGACGGTGGCGCATTACGAATCTGTCGGCGAGCAATCCGACGCTCGTGAACGGGCAGGAGCTTGGCGCCACCGTGCCGCGTACGCGTGTGCTCGACGATGGGGACATGATTCAGATCGGAGAGATGCAGCTTCGCTTTCGCGCCGACTAGCGCGCGGGAGGGCCGGCGTACGGCCGCTCGACTACTCCCGACACGAGATGTCGAACGCGTGACACTAGGAGGCGTTCGGCTTCGCCGTCAGCTCGGAGAGCATGTGCGCGATGCGCTCTTCCAATGCTCCGGTGCTCACGCACCGCACCGTCGCTCCCGAAACGGCGTTCGCGTGGGCGGTCGCCTCCACCTGCGTGCGGAGCGTGGATACTCCGGCGTCTGCAGCCAGGACCTGCGACACGACGCGCACGAGCACGTCGTACGTGTCGGCGTTCGACATCCCCGCCGTCGTACCGCAGTCGAAATACTTGGAGAGCCGCAGGCGACCCAGCGAGTTGCGCATCTTGATGCCGGCGTTGCCGTACACGTGCTGCTTCGAGTCCACGATGCCGGGCTCGATGCCCAGCTCGCCGAACACCGCCGGATATGCCGCCCACGCCTTGTCCACGCCCACGAGGAGCGTGGTTTCCTGGTACGTGTGCTGGTGTTCCCAGTCGATCTCGATCGGCGCGCCGCTCGGCAACTCGACCCTGGTGTACTGTGATGTCGCCCGTAGATCGGGTGGCTCGCTACCGCTCGAGTTGCCGCCGGATGCGCACGCGCACAGCAGGACCGTTGCAGCAATCAACGAAACTCGCATCACGGGCAACCTCCTGAAGTACTCATCGGAATATCCGGCTCGCGTCCGGCCCCATCGCTCATAAATAAGAGGGGGGTATCGATCCGCAAGGGCGCGGCGCAGTCGCGCGCCTTGCCGCGCGCTACATGGTGGCCGGCTGGAGATACTTGCCGAGCCATCCCTGCACCTCGCTCCACCACAGTTTCTGATTCTGCGGCTTTTGCACCCAGTGCCCCTCGTCCGGAAACACAATGAGTCGCGATGGGACGTTCTGTCGCTGGAGCGCGCTGAAGAACGAGAGGTCCTCGGTGTAGGGCACCCGATAGTCGAGTTCACCGGCGGTCACGAGCGTCGGTGTCTTGAAGTTCTTCGCATAGAGATGCGGCGACCACTTTCGATAGTTCTGCTGCATCGCCGTCGAGTCCCAGTACGGGCCGCCGTATTCCCACGTCGGGAACCAGAGCTCCTCTGTGGCGCCGTACATGTTCTCCAGATTGTACGGACCGGCGTGGCTGATCAGCGCCTTGAAGCGATCGCTGTGTCCCGCGATCCAGTCCACCATGTAGCCGCCATACGACCCGCCGGCCGCGCTCAGTCGCGTGCCGTCGAGCCATGCATCCTTCGCGAGCGCCGCATCGAGACCAAGCATCAGATCGGAGTACACCGCCCCGCCCCAGTCGCGGGAGATCGCGTCGACGAACTTCTGTCCGTATCCCGGCGAGCCGCGCGGATTGATGATCACCACGCCGTAGCCCTGCGACGCGAACATCTGATAGCTCCAGCGTCCGTGCCACTGGTCGAGCCACGGCACCTGCGGTCCGCCGTGGATGAGCAGCACCACGGGGAACTTCTTCCCGGGCGCCCACTGCGGCGGCCGGAGAATCATTCCCTGCACGCTGTCGCCGTTCGCGCCCTTGAACCAGTAGTCCTCCACCGGATAGACCTTGAGCGTCGCGAGCAGCGAGTCGTTCGCGTGCGAGACCTGCTTCAGCCCCGACACGCCGGCGCCCAGCGTCGCGACGTAGACCTCCGCAGGCCGGTCGGCCGCGTCCTGCAGCCACGCGATCGTTCGGCCCGCATGATCGAGCGATGGCGAGGCATTGTTGCGCTCGGACAGCACCACCTGCGGAGTTCCCGCATTCCCGTTCGCGAACGTTGCACGGTAGAACTTCTCGCGCGATGCGTCGACTGTCTGGATCAGGAGATTGTGTCCGTCCGACATGAAGGCGTAGCTGTCCGCGTTGCGATCCCACGCCGGTAGCAGCTCGCGCGATTGGTGACCCGCGCGATCGTACGCCATCAGCCGCCAGCGATCGGACTCGAAGCCAGCGCGTGCCTGCGAGTGATAGAGGATGAACTTGCCATCGGGCGAGTACACCGGGTTCTCATCGGCGCCCTTGTTCGCGGACGTGATGACGGCCGGCTTCCCGCCCGTAGACGGAATCGAGAACAGATTATTGTCGGTGCTCCACGCGTTCTCGCGACCGGAGTCCTTGGCCGTGTAGGTGATCTCACGCCCATCGGGCGACCACGCGTAGCCCTCGCTTCCGCCGAAGGGTCCCGGCGGAACATCGTAGACGGCGCCCGGAGTGAGCTCGACCAATCCGTTCCCGTCCGCGCCGACGGTGAAGAGGTGCGCGCGCGTGCCGTCGTCCCAAGCATTCCAGTGGCGGTACATCAACTCATCGGCGACGTGCGCCTTCACCGGATTCGACGATGCCGCTTTCGAGCGGGAGCTGTTGCACGCGTCGTCCGTGCACGCCGGATACACGCGCGACGTGAACGCGATCCTGTCCCCGCTGGGCGACCACACCGGACCGGTCGCGCCGCCAGAGAGCGTCGTGAGCTGCTTGCGCGAGCCACCCACCTGGTCGGCGACCCAGAGCTGGTTGTCCGCGATAAAGGCGATGCGCTTTCCGTCCGGCGACCAACGCGCCTCGCCAACTCTGGTGGACGCGTCGGGAAATGCGGTGGGCGCGCCGCCATTCGCCGCGACCTTGTAGGTCATGGTGGACCGGCTGTTCGAGGCGAGATTCGTTGTCCGCACGGAGAACAGCACCGTCGATCCGCTCGGCGCAATCTGCGGATCGGACACCGCTTTCACCGCCTCGAAACTGTCGATGTTGAGGGGCTGCTGCTGCTGCTTCTCCTGCGCGGCCAGAGTCGCGGAGGGCGCGAGAAGCGCGACGACAATCAGGGTGGCGATCCGGGCAGGGGCATTGGGCATGCGAGCGTCCTTTCGAGGTGGACTGTCGCGGGCGGTGCGACATCGAAAATTGGCGACGGGGGGCTGGCCCCGATAGCGCCCCGAGGCGGATAAGGTGCGCGTTGCCGCCCATGCGACCCGCGCGTCTTTCTAAGGAACCGCTAATTGTGTGCGACGTGCACCCACGTCCGGAGGGAACGGCATGAGCCAGGTTGCTGCGCAGAAGCGCCCCGATCCCTACGCTGACGAGAATACCATCGTTCGCCGCAAGCTCGGGCTCACGATCGGTGCTTATCAGGGATTGACGATCGCGATTCTCGCGTGCCTCGTCGGAACACTCTTCCTCCTTGGCGCCGACTCTGCAGCGCAGCGCGAAGTATCGATCGTCGCCCTGGTCGTCGCGGCAGGCTTTCTCTTCTCAATGTCGCGACGCAAGAGTCGTTTGGTCGAGTCGCTGCTCACGAAGACAATCGTGGACGTGTGGCTCTCCGTCACCACGCTCTGCTGGATCGGCATGGCCGTCGTGCTCGTGCTTCCGCGGAATGTCGTATGGGAGCTGGCTCCCTTCTACGCCACCCTCCTCGGGGTTGCCGGCGTGGTGTTGACGGCGCTCGGATCGCTGACGCTGTCCTCGATCTATGGCCGCGATTGGGCGAGCCGAAAGGGGCGCGCGAGCTAGCCGTCAGTCGGGGCGCAGCCACACGAGCAGGACGCCTACCATCCGATAGCTCACTCCATACATTTCCCGTATGGCGGGCCCGACACGGATCCGCGCCGAGTCGATGCGCACGGCGGCGATCGTATCGAGGGGCGGATCCAGCACTACGCGTTCTCCGTTGTAGGTGCCCGATCCGCGCTTCTCGCCATTAATTACGACGAGAACCCTGTCGCCGCGGGTCAGCAGCGGCGCCGTGGGCTGGGCTCCGGCATCAATTCCCATATCCGGCTCGAGCGATGTCGCGTTGGCTGAGTGATGGTGGCAGCCAACTGCCAGCGCCGTGAAAAGCGCGAGCAAGATCCCTCGCGGCGGTCGGTTCACTCCAGAGTACATGATCAGGCGTACCTCAGCCGTCGGAAATCGTTGGCACGAACTGTGGTCTGATCGAGCGCGTCGCGCAATGAGGGCGATGCGAGC
>DATHJR010000453.1:0-2494 GCA_035286525.1 Gemmatimonadaceae bacterium
GCGGATCGCCCGCGCGCCTCATGGCGCATTGCGAATCGCATTCTCGAAATGGCCACGCTCACGCTCGACGCCGCGGATCTCGTTCGCGCGAGCAAGGGCGTTCCGTGGTCCGGTGCGCCCGCGGGCACGCGCATCGGACACGTGCATCTGTTCGTGAGCGATCTCGACGCCGCCGCACGCTTCTATCACAACGGCCTTGGGCTCGACAAGGTCGTGCTGGAATTTCCAGGAGCGCTTTTCATGTCGGCCGGCGGCTATCATCACCATCTCGGCACGAACACCTGGGCGGCCGGCGCGCCTCACGCGCGACCAGGGGACGCGCGACTCCTCGAGTGGAGCGTGATTCTTCCGACCGCTCAGGATGTGGACGATACCGCGCGCGCGCTCGCAAAGGCCGGCGCAACGGTGGCCCGGGAGGACGGCGACGTGGTCGTCGCCGACCCATGGGGTACTGTGGTGCGCGTTACGGCGAAGACGCCGCCGTAACGATGGTGCGCGTTATGGCGAAGACGCCACCGTAACGATTGTGTGCTTCAGGGCTGGGTCGAGCCGACCAGCACCGGCTGTTCTCGATAGAGCGCCGGGAACAGCTTCTTCAGATTTGCCACCTTCGGCGCATCGTTGATCGCGATGTACGGCTGGTCCGGGTGCAGCGTCTCCTAGTCCTGGTGGTAGCCCTCGGCATTGAAGAACTCCTGCGCCGGCTTCACCTCGGTCACGATCTTGTTCGAGTAGGTTTTCGCCTTGGTCAGCTGATCGATGTACGTCTTCGCGGTAGTCTTCTGCGAATCCGTCGTGTACCAAAGCACCGAGCGATACTGGGTGCCGTGATCAGGACCCTGATAATTCAGCTCGGTGGGATCGGTGGCCACGGAGAAGAACACGCGCAACAGATCCGCATACGACACTTTCGACGGATCGAAGGTGACGCGCACGGACTCGGCGTGCCCCGTGGTGCCCGTGCTCACCTGCTCGTAGCCGGGGTTCTTCACATTCCCGCCCGTGTATCCGGACACGGCGCTCGTAACACCAATCATGTGCTGAAACACCGCCTGCACTCCCCAGAAGCATCCGCCGGAGAAGATCGCTACCTCTTGGCCGGGCGCCGCCGCGAGCCCGCCTCCTACCTCGGCGCTAGGCGCCAGCACGGCCGCGCTGGCCCCGCGCCCAACGAATATCGCGAGTGCCGCCAGGGCTACGCCGCATGCAACAACGCCGCGCAAAACTGAACGAATCATGTGATCTCCCGTGTGTCCTGCTGTACTCTGTATGAACCCGATTTGATACCCCGAAGTTTCACTTTGCGCGCCTCCAGCCACGCAAGAGCTATTGCACAGGCACCTTTGCCTTGGCCTTCGCGAAGTCGCCGGCGCGCACCACGGTGAAGCTTCCGGGAACCAGGTATTTGCGCAGCGCGGCATTCACCTGTTCGATCGTCACGGCCCTCACCCTTCGCTCGAGCTCCGCATCGTACTTGAATGTTCGATCGTACTCGCGCCGCGACGCGATCTGCGAAGCGAGCTCGTCGTCGTTCGATCGTTCCTGCTCGTACTCCTGCAGCCACCCGCTTTTTGCCTTGAGCATCTCTTCTGGAGTCACTCCACTCTTCAGGACGCGGGCAATCTCCTCGTCGAACGCGCGAGTGAGGCGGTTGGCATTCTCCGGAGCGTAAATCGCGTAGCTCTCCCACAACCCACTGCTGTCCACCGAGTTGATGGACATGAAGGAGCCCACACCGTAGCTGATCCCCTCCCTCTGCCGGATGCGCGTCGAGAGCCGCGAGTCGAGAGAGCCGCCGCCTACGATGTAGTCGCCCAGAAGGAGCGCCGCATAGTCCGGAGCGTCGTCGCGGATGGGCATGTTGAGCCCGGCAAAGAAGAGCGCGTTCGCCTTGTCCGGTGTCTCGATTACGGTCGTCGACGAATCCACGGCCTTGTATGGCTCCGGAATTCGAGCCCACGCCTCGGGCGCGCGCCAGCCGCCGAACAACTTGCCTGCGGTCGCCTGCACAGCGGTCGAATCGAAGTCTCCCACCAGCACGAGATCGCCCGCCGCGGCCCCGTAGAAGCGATCGTGAAAGCCACGCGCCTCCGCCAGCGTCGCCGACGTGATCGACCTGATATGCTCGGCGATGGTCGGAACGTAAAACGGATGTCCGGGCGCGCGCGGGTTGATTCGCCGGTCGAACGCGACCGATGCGAGCGCCTGCGGATCGGAGCGGTCCGCCTCGAGACCGGCGATGCGCTCCTGCTTCAGCTGTTCGAATTCGGCCGAATCGAACCGCGGCTCCTTCGCCATCTCCGCGACGAGGGTGAGCACCGCGGGGACGCTGCTGCGGACGGTCTCGATGATGAAGGTCGTGCGATTGGCTCCGCCGCTCACACGCACCGACGCCCTGAGGAGATCGAGACTGTCCTGCAGCTGCTGGCGCGAGAGCGCCTTCGTGCCCCGCTCGAGCATCCCGGACGCGAGCTCTCGCGCCGCGCGCTGACCC
>DATHJR010000454.1:0-5657 GCA_035286525.1 Gemmatimonadaceae bacterium
GCGACGCCGACAGTGGCGGGAGCTCGTCGCCCGCGGCAGAGGCGGGGTATCCGAGCATCACCGTGCCCGCGGGCTATGCGTTCGGGCTACCGGTGGGTATCTCGTTCTTTGGGCGGGCCTGGAGCGAGGCGAAGCTCATTCGCATCGCGTACGCGTTCGAGCAGACGGCGAATGCGCGTCGCGCGCCCACCTATACGCACACCGCCGCGCTGTAGCGGCGCGCTATTCCGTTTTCTTCGGCGACGGGCGCTTCCCCGTGTCCGGGTGGGGACCGGGCATGGGGATTGGGTTCGGCGACGGAGGTGGGGCGGCATTCGCGGCCGGCATGGCCGTGGTGTCGCCGCCCTGCGCGAAGAAAAACTGTGGCTCCGCCTTCGTGCGCAGCGACTGGATGTACTCGATGAGCGCGCCGATCTGCCGGTCGTTCAAACGTCCCACCCACGGCGGCATCCCCATCGGTCGTCCATCGTGGATGCTGTGGTAGATCATCGAGTCACTGCCACCGTACTTCCACGTCGTGTCGCGAAGGCTCGGACCCATCGCACCTCCCGCGAGTCCGCCGTGGCAGCCGTAGCAGTTGTTCGCGAGAAAGAGCTCGCGCCCCTGCACCGCCAGCTTCTGATCGCCGCCGAAGGTTCGCTGTCCCATGTCCGCGATATTCCCGGGCTGCGGGCCTGCCTTCGCCTTGTCGCTGTCACCCTTGCCACCGCACGACGCGAGCACAAGTAAGGCGAGCGCGGCGCCGCCGCGTCCAATCGCGTGGAGCATCGTTCGCATGGTCATTCTCCGTGAGTCGCACCGCTCGGCTCGAAGGCCGAGTCGAGGGGCACGCCGTAGTCGGACAGGATTTTGTGGATGGCCACGCGCTCTCGCACCAGTAGCGTGTCGAGCGTGCGCGCGAGAGTCGTGTCCGTGCGGCGCAGCCCCATGGCGATCTCGAACGCGAAACGCTGGCCGGAGCCGTCGCTCGATGGTGCGAGCGGCACGATCGTGAGCGGCGACGAAGCGCGCCTCGCGAAGAAGCCCGCGAAGGGGCCCCACACGATCGCGACATCGATCTCCCCGCGCTCGAGCGCCTCGAGGATGCGCGCCTGCGGATTCGGCTTCGAGTAATCATCCACGATCGGATAGCCGCGCACGTTGTCGATCATCCCGCGCGAGGCGAGCGCCTGCGCGGGCGGAGTGTTCTGATAGTCGTCGCCGATCATGTGCACGCCGACCTTGAGCGAGCGCAGGGCGGAGTCGTCGAGCGAGCGCACGCGCACTGGCCCCCTGGCGCGATAGACCATCACGTACGTCGACCGGTAGTAGGGCGCGGTGGTGAGCAGCGGACCGAATGCCGCCGGCACGCCCATGTAGACATCGCACGCCCCCGCCTTGAGCCCCTTGCGCACGAAGCCGCGCATCTGCGGACGCCAGCTGAACTCCACCGTTGTCCCCATATCGCGCGCGAGCAGACTGGCGATGCGATTCTCGAATCCCGCGCGCTGGTCGTTCGAGAACGGCAGATTGTTCGGGTCCGCGCACACGCGCAGCGGCGGCTTCGGCCGCGGGCGCCCCGCGGCACTCACCGTCACGACCACGAGCATCGCCAACGCCGCGCGCGCGATCACGGCAGGTCGAATACGTGCAGCGCGCCGCCCGCCTTCGTGTGCTCGGGCAGATCCCTCATCGCGTTCACGGCGCCGAGTGCGGCGAAGGGATCGTCGGCGGAGAGATTTCCGGGCACGATGGCGCCGGCCCATCCACCCACGCCCTCGTATACGGCGACGTACTGCTTGCCATCCGGCCCGAGATAGGTGATCGGGTTGCCGATGATCCCGGAATTGAAGTGCGTCTTCCAAAGCACGCTACCGTTCGTCGCATTCACCGCCTTGAAGTCCCCATCCATCGTGCCGTAGAACACCACGTCGCCGCCGGTGACGAGCGCGCCAGCCCACACCGGGAAGTTCTCCTTGATCCCCCACGCCTTCTTCCCCGTGCCGGCATCCCAGGCGAGGAATTCGCCGCGGTTGCCACCGGGACCACCGTACATCTTCACCGCGGCGCCCACATACGGCGTCCCCGCGATGTACTTCGCCTCGAGGCCTCCGTAATCCATGCAGAGGTTCGTCGCCGGCGTGTAGAACAGATGCGTGCGCGGCGAGAACGCCGCGGGTTGCTGGTCGCGCGCACCGGTTGACGATGGACAGATGTTCGTGGTCATCCGGCCCTGGTGCGTCTGCTTCGCCTCGACGAGCGCCGGACGCCCCGATTGCAGATCCACTCCCGTAGCCCAGTTCAGATACTGATACGGCTGCGCGATGAGCACCTCGCCGGTGGCACGGTCGATCGTATACGCGAACCCGTTGCGATCGAAGTGGACCACCACCTTGCGCGTCGCGCCATTGAACGGAATGTCGGCGACGATGTGCTCGTTCACGCCATCGTAGTCCCACGCGTCGTGGGGCGTGTACTGGTAGGCCCACTTGAGCTCACCCGAGTCGGCGTCGCGCGCCATCGCGGCCGTGGAGTAGAGATTGTCGCCGGGGCGCAGATCGGGATTCCACGTGCCCGGATTCGCGGTGCCGTAAAACACGGAGTTCGATTCGGGATCGTACGTCACCCATCCCCACACGGTGGCGCCACCGAGCTTCCACTGGTCGCCACGCCAGCTCGTCACTCCCATGTTCGCGGGCTTCATCGAGGCGTAGAAAGGCTTGAAACTCGATCCGATCCTCACATCCTTGTCCGGACCCGTGTTGTACGCCTGCCAGACGATCTTCCCCGTCTTCGCATCGAGCGCCGTGATCCAGCCGCGCACACCCATCTCTCCACCGCTGTTGCCGACGTACACTTTGCCCTTGGCGGCGAGCGGCGCCATCGTCATCGTCGACCCCTGGTTCGGATCGCCGAGCTTCGTGCGCCACACCAGCTTTCCGGTCACGGCGTTTACGGCGACCGTGACGTTGTCGAGCACGTTGTAGATGATGTTGCCGTCGTAGTACGAGGCGCCGCGATTCACATCGTCGCAGCACGCCTTGCCGAACGCCGTCTGATCGACGTCCGGCGCGTACTCCCAGAGCTTTGCGGGACCGGGCTTCGAAAGGTCGAACGCAACGAGCTTGTTGGGATACGGTGTGACGACGTACATTCTGCCACCGACGACGAGAGGCTGCCCCTCGTGTCCGTCGGCGATGCCGGTGGTATAGCTCCACGCTTCCTTGAGCTGCGCCACGTTGGTCGTGGTGATCTTGTCCAGTTCGCTGTAGCGCGTGCTTCCATAATCGTGTCCGGGAATCGTCCAGTCGCTCTCCTTCGAACCGGGCGGCAACATGCTGCGTCTGGTGCTCGTGGTCGAAGGAGCCGGGCTCGTCGCGAGTGCAGGCGCTGCCTGCGCCTGGGCGAATGCGCCCGCAGGCACCAGCGTCGCGGCAGCGATTGAACGGGCGATCGAGCGCCAGGCGGTTCTGCTGGCGTGCATCATCTAGCTCTCCGTGGCAGATGCAGCTTCACATTGCAATGTGCGCACCGTCAGCGCGCGCATGGATGATTCTCCATGGAACACGAGTGAGATGATGATCCCACAGGCACTTCTGTTTGCCGATGCCGATTTCACCGTCGTCGATGTCGTCCGCGAGTACACCTCGTTCGTGGGCTCATTCCTCATCGTCGGCGCCACGGCGTTCTACTTTCTGCTGCTCCGTCCGACGTTCATGCCCAACATGGACGCGATGCGCATCGCCGGCCGCTCGGCCGCGCGCATCGGCGTGGCGGGCGCCCTTCTGCGCCTGCTTACGATAGGCATGACGGTGACGAGCGCGATGCTGCAGAAGCAGCTGACCCTCGTCGCGGCGCTCACGAGCAAGCCGTCGTTGATCGTGGGCGAGATCGCCACGGTCATCGCCCTGTTCGCATTCGCATCCGCATCGTTCGCGTGGCGCGCGGAAATCCGACGCTGGGCGCTCGCCGGCATCGCAACACTGGTCATCGCCCTCCAGGGCCTGGTGACCACGAAGCCCGAACGCATGGTGAACCCGCTCCACGTCTTCGCCGCGTCGATGTGGATCGGCACGCTGTTCGTGATGGTCGTCGCCGGCATCTCCACGGCGCTGAGCGGCGCCTTCGCCACGTCGGACCGTGGAACGGCCGTGGCACTCCTGGTCAAGCGCTTCACGACGTTGGCGCTGCTGTGTACCTGCCTGCTTCTGCTCACGGGCGCGACGACCGCGTGGCTACATCTCGGAACGATCGAGGCGCTGTGGACGAGCAGCTATGGCAAGACGCTCATCGTGAAGTTGAGCCTCGTCTTCGTCGTCTTCGTGATCGGCGGCTACAACAACTTGCGAGTCAAGCCCACGCTGGGAACCCAAGACGCGGCCCGCCGCCTGAAACGCACTGCGACATTCGAGATTGCGGTTGCGGCGATCGTGCTCATCGTGACGGCGGTGCTCGTGAACCTCCCCGCACCGGCGGAGCACCTCGCGCACTAGTCGTGCGTCACCACCTTGCTCATCCACGCATCGGCGCGGTAATCGCGCTCCTGCACCGCCACCCGCTTCATGTCTTTCGACACGCTCACCTGGCGAATCGGACGCGGCGAGTCACCCAGCGACTGGAGCTGACCCGGTCCGGTCAGCTTGAAAAAGCTGAGCGACCCCTGCGTGCGCGACACCTGAAGGAAGGCGCCGCCGTCGGCGAGCGGACTGACGCGCGCAAACTCGGCGAACGTGGTCGTCCACATCGACGTGGATCCGTCAGCGAGCGAGAGTACAGAAACACCCAACGAGTCGCCAGTCGCCTTATCGTTGCCTGTGACGAAGAGCCGATTGCGTTCCGGGTTCGCTGCGATCCCGAACACGAATCCGTACCAGGGCGACTTGGCATATTCGCGAGTCTTGCCGCCGCGCTTCACGACGATGCGGTCGGCCGACGCCGGAACCCAGGCCCATCCGTCCGGAAGCGCCTGAAGCCAGGCGACGGCGGAATCAGGAAGATCCGCCTCGTTGCGCACGGCGTTGGCGCGCACGTCGATCTGCGAGAGATGCAATCCGCTCGGCGTCTGTCGCGAGACTCCGACCGTCACCGAGTCGGTCCAGAATGCGTTGGTCGGATCTCCGGTGCCGCCGAGCGCGGACTCGGAGGCGCCTGAAAACGGCATGATGGAGTAGCGCTGCTCGACGCGATTGCCACCGATCGGAACGGTCCTGCGTAACAGGAGGCGGGCCCCATCGGGCGAGATGAGCGCGCTCACGGGACTCGATGCGTGCGCGACACGACGATCGTCGGGATACGTGCCCTTGAGCACACTGGGAAGATCGAGCGCCCAGATGCTGAAGTCGTACGTACCTTCGTCCATCACCATCCCGGCTCCATCCGCAGTGAGGGAGAAGTTCGAGAACAATCCGGTGAACATCGTGTCCTGGCGCGCAGCGAGTCTCCCCGTGAGCGGATCGAGCGCGATGCGCACGATCGATTCGCCGACGCCGTCGCCGAGGCGCGAGAGCCAGATCGCATCACGGGTCGCCACACCGCCGCAGGTGCACGCGTTGACGACGTGGTCGGCGACCTTCCCGGCGCGATCGACGACCTGCCACAGTCCATGCGGCTGCTGCAGCGTGAGCGTGACGATCCAGCCGGTTCCCGGCATCGAGGAGATGCCCGCGATTCCCTGGCCG
>DATHJR010000455.1:0-2209 GCA_035286525.1 Gemmatimonadaceae bacterium
GGGACGGGTACGAGGGGTGGATGCACGAGGGGTATCTCGACTCGCGAGCGCTGGGCGCGAATGCCGCGCGCGAGTGGCTGGCCACCGCGCGACATTCACTCGGCTGCACGATTCGCGATGTCCGCGCCGACATGGAGCGCACGCTTCCGCTCGGCGCCCGGGTGCCGAAGGACGCGAAGATCGTCGCCGGCGGCGTGCTCGACGAAGCCGAGGTTCGTCGCCTCTATCCGCCGGTCGGCATCGAGGTCTGCGCCTCGGCCGAGCGATATTTCTCGAGCACGTCGTATCAGTGGGGCGGAATCACCCCGTGGGGCGCGGACTGCTCGGGAATGGTGCAGACGGTGTTCGGCCTGCACGGTGTGGCGTTCCCGCGTGATGCGCGCCAACAGGCGGAGCTCGGCACGGCCATCGCGCTCACGTCCGATGCGTGGAGCTCCGGAGATTTACTGGTCTTTTCCGATCGCGCCGACGGGCGCATCACGCACGTTGCGATCGTGGCGCAGAAGCACACGCTGATGCACGTGGCGATCGGGCGGGGAGGGTTCGCGGTGGAGCACCTCGATGCCGCGACGGATCCGTACACGGTGGCGCTGATGGGGAGACTGCGGGGCGCGCGCCGGGTGCTCTAGCGTTTCGAATCAAACTCCACGCCTACCAAATCGTCGCTCGCACCGCGTCGCCGCGCACCATCGGATCGCCAGCCTTACACCCGAACGCCTGCGCGAACTCCGGAAGGTTCGAGATCGCGCCGATCACGCGCCACTGTCCGGGCGAGTGCGGATCGGTGCGCGACTGCAGGATCATCGCCTCGGGGCGAATCTTTGTGCGCCACGCGTTCGCGTACGCGATGAAGAAGCGCTGCTCGGGAGTGAAGCCGTCCACCGGCGCGCGCGACTTGCCGGTCATCGCCTTCTCGAATGCGGCGTAGGCGATCTTCAGGCCGCCGAAGTCCGCGATGTTCTCGCCGAGCGTGAGCTTGCCGTTCACGTGGAACGTGTCGGCGACGATGTACGCCGAGTACTGATCGCGGATGCGCCCCGCCTCGTTGTCGTACTTCGCGGCATCTTCCTTCGTCCACCAGTCGCGCAGCGTGCCGCTCGCGTCGAACTGACGGCCCTGGTCGTCGTAGCCGTGCGTGATCTCGTGGCCGATGATCGCGCCCATCGCGCCGTAGTTCGACGCGTCGTCGGCCTTCGCGTCGAAGAACGGCGGCTGCAGGATTCCCGCGGGAAAGACGATCTCGTTGTTCAGCCCATTGTTGTACGCGTCGACGGTCTGCGGTGTCATCCCCCACTCGTTCAGATCGGTCGGCTTGTCGGCCTTGGCCATCTGCCTGCGAAACTCGAATTGATTCGCGAGCATCGCGCTCTCGTAGTACGACGCACCCGCCGGGAAGTTCAACGCGGAGTAGTCCCGGAAGCGGTCGGGATAGCCGATCTTGACGCGGAACGCCGAGAGCTTCGCCAGCGCCTCCTTCCGCGTGGCGTCGCTCATCCAGTCGAGCGTCGTGATGCGGTCGCGCAGCGCCGCCTCGAGATTGTTCACCATGGCCAGCGCGCGCGCCTTCGCCTCCGGCGGGAACTCGCGCGCGACGTACGCGGCGCCGAGTGCTTCGCCGAGGGAGTTGTCCACCGTCGCCATGCACCGCTTCCAGCGCGGCTGCAGTGACTTCGCCCCGGTGAGGATTGACCGGAACGCAAACTGCTCGTTGACGAATCGCGAGCTGATGAACGGAGACGCCGCGTCCGTCTCGCGCCAGCGCAGATAGTCGCGCCAGGTGCTCATCGGCACCGACGTCAGCAGCCCGCTCAGCGCCGTCATGTACGAGGGCGACTGGACGATCACGGAAGTGGGGGTCACTTCGACCGACGAGAAGTAGCCGTGCCAGTCGACGCCCGGCGCGAGCTTCGCGAGCGAGTCGACCGACATCGGGTGGTAGATGTTGTTCGGATCGCGCTGCATCTCGAGCGGCATCGCCGCCTTGGCGAGCGATGTCTCGAGCGCGAGCACGCGCGTGGCCGCATCGGCGGACTTCGCGGGCGAATCGCCGAGCAGCGCGAGCGTGCGCGCCACGTGCGCGCGGTAGCTGTCGCGCAGCTTCACCGATGCGGAGTCGTCGTTCAGGTAATACTCGCGGTCCGGGAGTCCGAGTCCGCCCTGCGCGACCGCCGCCACGGTCAGCTTGGTGTTCTTGAAGTCGGGCTCCGTG
>DATHJR010000456.1:0-2084 GCA_035286525.1 Gemmatimonadaceae bacterium
AGGACTCCAGCCGACAAGCCGCCTCCGAAAGACTTACATCGATTGGGCCAAGGGCCCCGACTCTCCGCCTCGAACCGCGCGCGTAGCTTGCCGCGTTCGGATCGGCAGCCTCACCGATGCATTCGGGTTGCTGCGCATGCACGCAGAGATCGTCGCCCACATCCTCGCCCACATCGACGTCCCCACAGGAAGGAGAACACCATGCGGTACATCATCATCACATCTCAGGCGCTCGCGGCGCTCTGTCTGACCCTCGTCGTCGCCTGCGACCCAGGCTCGACGCCGACCGCGTCATCCCTCGCAAACTTCAACGCCGTCGGCCGGAGCGGCTTCGGCTTCAACGGAACCGTGAGCGGCTTCCCCACCGGAGTGGTTCGGCTGACCGGTGGCGGGTCGTACGATCCGTCCACAGCTTCGAACACTGTGCCGAAGCAGACGTCCGTCCACTCTGCTGGCGGCTTCGACTGCGACTCCACCGTGGCTCAAGGACCGATCGCAGGCTGCCAAGCCGGCCAGGGCGTGCGGTGGGACACGCGTCAGCTTCTTGAATCCACGAGCTTCAAGTGCACGGCAAGCGACCCGTTGAAGCCCGTCGGTACGGATGCCCACACGGCAGTGTTGCTCGCGGACTTCTACCGAGCGGGTGACGGAAACGACGAGTCGTTCACCGCGCAGATGATCGTCTCGGACGAGGACCTCGCCCCGAACATCCCCGGCGTGCAGAACCTGTGGGTACAGGGCGTTGGGTGCGGCACCGCGATTGTCAACTTCAACTAGCGAGCGGCCCGCCTCACGGTCGTGGAATTCCGTGAGGCGGGCCCCCTCGCACCGGTGCGCTTTTCTCAGACTCCGCTCGCTTCTATCATTCCCGCACCGTCACTGCGCTGGGTTCCACTGAATGCTTGTCGAGCAGAGTGTCGTCTGTCCGGTTCTCATCGGCCGCGACGCGCCGCTATCCGCGGGTTTCCACGCGCTCGACAGGGCGCGCGACGCGCACGGCAGCACTCTGCTCGTCTCAGGCGAGGCCGGGATCGGCAAGTCGCGCTACGTTCGCGCCGTGGCCGAGCGCGCGCACACGCTCGGCTTCGTCGCGCTGCAGGGCGCCTGCTTTGAGACCGACCGCGCCCACCCATACGCCCCCGTTCTCGACCTCGTTCGCGCGCTCTCGGCCAGCGCATCGCGGTCGCTCGCGGCGCACTACTTCGAGGTAGCCGGAACCGAGCTTGTAACGCTTTTTCCGGAGCTGCGTTCGATTTTTCCCGACACGCCGCCGCGGCAGGCGCTCGATCCGGAAGAGGAGCGCCGGCGCCTCTTTCATTCATTCACCGAAGCGATGCACGCGCTGGCAAGAGCACAGCCGGTGTTGCTGGTGATCGAGGATGTGCACTGGAGCGACGACGCGACGCTCGACCTCCTGTTGCATCTCGCCCGGCGCATCACGACTCAGCGCACCGCGCTCGTTCTGACATTTCGGAGCGACGAGGTCGGCCCGCGCCTCACTCGCCTCCTCGCCGACTTCGATCGCGCGCGATGCGCGTCCGAGGTGGAGCTGCGCCCGCTCGGTGTGCCGGACGTGTCGACGATGATGCAATCGATCTTCGGCCCGCAGGTCGCACTCGGATCGCAATTCGTGGACGCGTTGCACGGACTCACCGAGGGGAATCCCTTTTTCATCGAGGAGATGCTCAAGGCTCTGCTGGTAGCCGGCGATCTCGTGCGCGAGGATGGCGTGTGGCGCGCGCGCTCGCTCGAGCAGGTCGGCGTGCCGCGCACGGCCACGGAAGCGGTGGCGCGCCGGCTTTCGATGCTGAGCCCCGACGCGCGCGCGGTCGCATCGATCGCCGCCGTGGCCGGACGCCGCTTCGATTTCGGATTGCTGCAGGCACTCACGACGCACGACGAGGTCGAGCTGCTCGCGCTCGTGAGAGAGCTGGTCGACGCGCAGCTCGTGGTGGAGGAGTCCGCGGACCGCTTCGCCTTTCGCCACGCCCTCACGCGCGAGGCCATGCGCGCGCGGCTGCTCGCGCGCGAGCGCGTCGCGCTGCATCGCGCGATCGCCACCGCGCTCGAGCGCGAATACGACG
>DATHJR010000457.1:0-8054 GCA_035286525.1 Gemmatimonadaceae bacterium
TCACCCACGTATACCGCGTCCTTCTCGATGCGCGTCACGACCGCGTTCAGATGCACCTCGACGCCCAGCCCCTCGAGATCGCGGAGCGCGCGCGCGGCGAGATCGGGCTCGAAGGCAGTGAGGAGGCGAGGACCGCCCTCGAGTAGCAGAATTTTCGTGTCACGCGGATCGAAGTGGCGAAAGTCGTCGATCATCGAGTGGTGCGCAATGTCCGGCAGAATTCCCGCGAGCTCGACGCCAGTCGGCCCGCCTCCGACGACCACGAACCGCAGCCACGATTCGCGCTCCTCCGGCGGCGCCTTCTCCGCCTCCTCGAAGGCGATCAGAAAGCGATGCCGCACCTTGAGCGCATCCTCGAGACTCTTGAGTCCCGGCGCGAACGGCTCCCACTCGTCGTGCCCGAAATACGCGTGGCGCGCGCCCGACGCGATGATGAGATAGTCGTACGGCAGCGTGAGCGCGCCGAGATCCGCGTGCACGACGCCGTTCGCAACGTCGATGGAGTCGACCTCCGCCAACAGCACCGTCGTATTCCTGTTCTTGCGCAGCAGCCACCGAATCGGAGACGTGATATCGCTCGGCGCCAGCACCGCCGTCGCCACCTGGTACAGCAGCGGCTGGAAGAGATGGTGGTTGGTGCGGTCCACCAGCGTGACGTCGACGTCGGCGGTGCGCAGCCCGCGCGCCGCCGTGAGGCCGGCGAATCCGCCGCCGATGATGACGACCCGAGGTCTGGTCATCCGGTCGGGATGGTCTCCACGCGCTCGGGGCGTCCGCCGAGCAGGCGTGCGGCGACAGTGATGAGGAGCACGATCAGAATGAGGAGCACACTGTATGCGGCGGCGGTGCCGAACGAGAGGTTGCGCAGCTGCGCGAGAATCTCCATCGAGATCGGCCGGTTCGCGTGCGTGTAGAGTACGACCGACGCGACGAACTCGCCGACGGCGGTGATTGCCGCGAGCGTCGCGCCCGCCACGAGCCCGGGGCGCGCAGCGGGAATCACGACGCGCCGCATCGCCAGCCACCAGCTGGCGCCGAGTCCGCGCGCGGCGTCTTCGAGCGACGGATCCATCTGACGAAGTGAGCTCTCCACCGCGCTCGTCACCAGCGGGATGCCGCGAACGAAATACGCGAGCGGCAGGATCCAGAAGGTGCCGACGAGCAGCAGGCGCAGCTGTGCCGGCGCCGTGCGATCGAAGGTGGACGCAAGTCCGATCGCGATCGCCGTCGCCGGAATCGCCCAGGGGAGCACCACGAGCAGCTGCAGCAGTCCGCGGCCAGCGAAGCGGCGGTGGACGAGCAGATAGGCGGCGACGAAGCAGACGACGATGTTTGCGACGGTCGCCAACAGCGCCATCGAGATGCTGTTGCGCACCGGCAGCCAGAGCTGCGGATCGGTGGCGAGGCGCGTGAAGTTCTCGATGGTGTATTGCGGCGGGAGCACCTGCGTCGTCCACGTGCCATCGCGCGCGAAGGCGACGAGCACGATCATCGCGTGAGGAAGCACGAGCACGAACACCAGCGCAGCCGCGAGCAGCGGGGCCAGGCGCGCGGCGGGGCCGTGCAGCGTCAACCGGGTGTTGCTTCCCTTCCCCGTGAGGGCGTACGAGCGGCGGCGCTCGAACCAGCGAAGGAGCAGCAGCGCCGCAACCGCCGCGATTGCCATCACCGTCGTCTCGACGTAGGCCATGCCCATGGCGCCATTCAGCTTCGAGGCGACGACTTGCGTCGACAGCACGCGCAGCCCGCCCCCGAAAATGTACGGCGCCGAAAACGACCCGAGCGCGCTCATGAACACGAGGAGCATCGAGCCTGCAAGCGCGGGCGTCACGAGGGGAAGCGTCACCTTGCGCAGGCGAAACGGCCCCGATGCGCCGAGTCCCGCTGCGGCCTCATCGAGCGTCCCATCGAGCCGCTCGAGCCCGGCCGAGACGAACAGGAAGACGTAGACGTACATCGTGTAGGCATGGACGAAGATAATCGCCCACACGCCCGTCAGCCGCCACGGTGGAACGGACAGGTGCAGCGCCCGCTGAACGGCCCGCGTCACGACGCCGCTCTCGCCGTACAGAAAGAGAAAGGCGATGACGCCGACGAGCGGCGGAAGCGCGGCCGGAAGCGTCGCGACTGCCTGCAGAAAGCGGCGTCCGCGAAACTCTACGCGACTGAGAACGAACGCGAGCGGCAGTCCCACGGCCGTCGCGCCAATTACCGAGCCGATCGCGACGACCATCGTCGTCCATAGTGCCTCGCGATCGCTCGGACTGTGCGCGAACTCGCGCCAATAGCCGAGTCCGTGCGCGAACGAGCCGGCGATGATCGTGACGTTCGGGTAGACGACGCACCACAGCAGGAGCGCGAGGACGGGCGCGGCGAGCGCCCACGACATTCGCTGGTCGGGCTTCACGGCGCCACGACCGGCACGGGCTCGCGAACCACCCGCACCGACACCTTGTCGCCCTCGCGCACGTGACGATCGGTGCTCTGCAGCTCGACCTCCGTGAGCTCATCGACGCGCACGCGATAAACGAGCTGGGCGCCAGCGAACCGGCGGTCGGTGACGACGCCCGCCCAGCCGGTGCCATCCTGCGCGAACGCTAGCGAGTCGGGCCGGAGCACGGCGAGCACCTCGCGCACGCTGCCGAGCGTTGCGGGCGCGTGGGCGGCGAACGTCGTGGATTTGCCGGCGACCTGCACCGTTACTTTCGCACCATCGAATTCGCCCGGCACAAAGGTCGCACGCCCGATGAACTCCGCCACCGCGCGCGAAACCGGGTTGTCGTGCAGCTCCTCCGGCGCGCCCACCTGCAGCAGGCGCCCGTTCTCCATCAGCGCGACGCGGTCGGCAACCGCGAACGCGTCTTCCTGATCGTGCGTGACGAAGAGCGCCGTGAGGCCGAGCCGGCGCAGCGTCGCGCGGAGCTCGTTGCGCGTACTGCGCCGCAGGTTGGGATCGAGATTCGAGAGCGGCTCGTCGAGGAGGAGCACCGGCGGCTCGATCACGAGCGCGCGGGCGAGCGCGACGCGCTGCTGCTCGCCGCCGGAGAGGGACTGGATCGCGCGCGGCGCCGCGCCATCGAGCCCGACGTTCGCGAGCGCCGCGGCCGCGCGCGCGCTGCGCTCCGCCTTGGCGACCCCGCGCGCCTCGAGCCCGAACGCGACGTTCTGACCCACCGTCATGTGCGGGAACAGCGCGTAATGCTGGAAGACCATCCCGAACCCGCGCACGCGAGGGGCCCGCGCCGTGATGTCCTTTCCCTCGAGCCACACGCGGCCCGAATCCGGCGGCTCGTAGCCCGCCACCATGCGCAGCGTCGTCGTCTTCCCCGAACCGCTCGCGCCCATGAGCGCCACGAGCTCGCCCGCGGCGACCTCCAGCGACAGCGCGTCGACGGCGAGCTTGTCCCTGAAGCGGCGCGTGAGCTTGTCGAGCGAGAGCCGCGCCGCGCCGGCCATCAGCTCGCTCTGTTCCGGTTGCGGATGTTCGCGTCCCAGTAGCGCATCCACTCATCGAGGTGCTTCGCGAGCAGCGCGCGGTCGAGCGGCATCGGCTTGATCTTCGTCTTCGCGTCGCGCACCCACTGGGGGAGCGAGTCGAGCGGGATGTCCGTGCGCGCGGGAATGCGGTAGAACTTCTGCGACGCGGCCACGAGTGCCGCCGGCGTTGTCACGAACTCGTAGAACTGCTTCGCGACGTCGGCGTGCTTCGTCCCCTTCACGATGGCGATCGCATCGACGAGCACGGGCGTCCCGCTCGACGGAATCACGTACTGCACCGGAATCTTGAAGCGCCCGCGGAGCGACGCGATGTCGGGCATGTCATAGAGCGAGATGAGTCCTTCCTGGCGACCAAGCTTCTGGTAGAGCACGCCGGGGTCGAGCGCATACTCCTTGGTGCTCGCGTCGAGGCGCCGGAGCCACGCGTACCCGGAATCCGGCGTTCCGAACTTCTCCATCCCGCGCAGAATCATCGCGCCGAAAATCGCCCGCATGCTCCCGCTCGGCAGCGGATCGCGGATGATCACCTTCCCCTTCCACTTCGGATCGAGGACGTCGTCCCAATCCTTCGGCGCGTCCGCCGCGGAGACCGCGTCGCTGTTGTACGCGATTACCTCAGGAGTGAGATATGTGCCGTACCAGAGATCGGAGTCGCCCTTCGCCTCCGGCGGAACCGCGGCGGCCCACGTCGGTCGATACGCGCTGAGCAGCCCGGCCACAGCAGCGCGATCGAAGACCTCCGTCGGCGCGCCGAACCAGACATCCGCCTGCGGATTCGCGGCCTCGCTGCGCAGGCGGTCGAGCACGTCCTGCGAGCCCATGTCCACCCACTGCACGTCCACCGTCGGGTGCGCGCGCTCGAACTGGGCCTCGTAGTACTCGAGGAGATCCTTGCCGTGAGGCGAGTAGATCGTGAGCACGGTGCGCCCATCGCCACCGCACGCGGCGAGCGCGAGCGCCGCGACGCACGCGAGCCCGCGCGCGCGACGATTCACGGCGACACCGCGCGCCCCGCCGGTGTTTGGCTCGCGATCGGCGGGCCGAGCAGATTCACGAATAGTCGCGCCGCACCCGGCACGCCGGCGGGAAGCTGGCGGAAGAATGCGAGCGTGGTGTAGATGTAGCTGCCGCGCCCCAGCGCCGCGCGAAGGATCCCGCCCGGATTCGGCGGCTCGCCCGGATCGTTCGTCGCGATCACGGTCTGATAGTGCGAGTCGATGGTCGACGGCATGTAGAGCGCGCGATCCTGCACCCAGCCGCGCCAATCGGCATCGGTGATGCGATTCGGCGTCGAGAGCAGCGGATCGTTCGGCGCGAGCACGGTGATCGGCGACGCCTCATCCGTCACACGCGCCGCGGGCGATGAGAGCGTGATCGGGTACGGCATCATCCCCGGCTGCGCCATCTCTCCCTGGCCGTACTGCACGACCATCGTGCCGCCCTGGTTGACCCACTCGAACAGCCGCGGGTTCTGCGCCGCGAGCGACGGATCGGACTCGTAGGCGCGCGTGCCGATGACCACGGTGGTGAAGCGCGAGAGATCGGCCGCGGCAAGCCCGTGCGCGTCGAGCACGGTCACCGGCACGCCGAGCTCGGCGAGCATGGGCGCGATGTTGTCGCCGACGCCCTGCACGTACGCGACGTTCACGGCGTGCGGGAGCTGCGCGTCGACGGCATCGATTGCCATGGAGGCCGCGCGTACGATCGTCTGCGGGCGGATGTGGTCGTAGCGGATCGGGATGTAGCCGGTCCTGAACTCCTGCTTGTCGCACACGGCCACCGCGGTGATCGTGTGCAGGCCCGGGGGCAGCGTGCCGCGCACGCGAAAGACGACCGTGTGCGCCGCGCCCATTCCCGCCAGCGACACGCTGCGCGCGAGCGTGTCGGCTTCCAGCCCGCGCGGAAGCTCGAGCCGCACGCTCACCTCGCGCGACGATTCGTACGCCGAGCGGAGGGTGACGCGCAATTCGCGGTCGAGGGGGGCGTTCGCGCGTGCGTAACCCACCGCGCGGTCGAGCGTCACCGAGATCGCCGGGACGACTGCGAGCGGTCGCTGCTCCTCCCCGCGCGAGGGGTTACCGACGCGCATCACGAGTGGCGCACGCAGCACGTCGCCGCTCGCGAGGTACACCTTCGCGAAGGCGGTGCCGGACGCGCTCGCCTCCGCGCTCCGCGTGCTCACGGGCGACGCGAAGAGATCGGTCGTGCGCGGCGGCGTGAGCCACCACGGAGCCGTGAGCGCGGTTCCACGCGCCTCGAGCGACCATGCGGCGGAGCTGTCGCGAGGAATCGCCTTTTTTACCGTGGACGCCGCGCGGCCGATCGCGCTGCCGTCGAGCGTCACCGAATCCACCGCCAGCGCGCTCTGGACCGCTGCCGACGGATCGCCGCGATTGTACACGGTGACGCCGACGGACATCGAATCGCCCAGCGCGAGCGCGTCGCGCGGAATCGTCGCCTCGACCGCGATCCCCGTCGCCAGCCTGTCGGCTCGCTCCAGCTCATCGCGGAGCGCCGCGAGCGATGATTCCGCATCGCCCGATGCGCCGCGCCCGAGCGCGAGCGCGAGCCGCTCCGCGCGCTCGAGTCCCGATTCCAGCGCGGCCGGATGAAACGGATTGTAGCGCGAGCCGATGGTGGCCAGCGCACTCACCAGCGAGTCGAGTCGCGGCCGCTGCGCCGCAGCCACCTCGCCCCTCAGCCGGCGATAGGTCGTGTCGACGCCATCGAAGATCGAGCGCTCGGCGCTCGCATCCTTCGGCGCGGGCGCGCGCGAGTCCTCGCGCCGCACGGAGCCCGGGATGAATCCCTTGCGCTGGAGAGTCCCGAATCCCTGCGACAGATGTTGCGACCGGCTCTCGCCCGCTATCTCGGCGTAGCTCCGTCCCAGCAGCGGACTGTACTCCCCCGCGTTGTAGTGGAACGTCGCGCCTTCGCCGGACCAGTACGATGTGGTGCGGTAGAACTTGAGCGGCGTCCACGGCGCGAGACCCGACGTCGCGCTCGCGGGGAATTTCACCCCGTCGCCGGCCGCATCGTACGCCTCTCTCGCGAGAATGCCCGACACCTGATGCTGCCCGTGCCCGTCGCGCGGGGTACCCGAGAACACGCTGACGACGATCTGCGGGCGGAACGCGCGAATCACGGTCACGACATCGGTCAGCAGCGTGTCGTGCGGCCAGTGCCTGAACGCTTCCGCCGCGCTCTTGGAGAAGCCGAAATCGTACGCGCGCGTGAAGTACTGCTCCGCGCCGTCGATGCGGCGCGCCGCGAGCAGCTCCTCCGTCCGAATCACCCCGAGCGCATCGCCGAGCTCGTTGCCAATGAGATTCTGGCCGCCGTCGCCGCGCGTGAGCGACAGGTACGCCACCTCGGCGTGGCGTCCCTTTTCGAGCCACGCGATGAGCCGCGTGTCCTCATCGTCGGGATGGGCGGCGATGACCAGCACGCGCACCGAAACCGGAAGGCCGGCGAGCACATCTCCCAGCGCCGTCGCGCCGCGCTCCTGAGCCAGACAGGGACGCGGCGCGAGGAAAGCGAGGGCGGCCAAGGCGTACAGCCCAACCCCACGCCTCACGGCGAAGAGTCGGAGCGGGAGATCACGATGTCATGCATGGCGGACCAACGCTCAGCGCGCGCCGGAGGTTGCACGCGCCGAGCTTCGCTTGCCCGCGAGCGGCGCCAGCGTCTCCGCCACGAGCTTCCCCTGCTGCTCGGCGTGCGGCGCCGCGTACCCCTCGGCCGGGCTCGCGCGCTCGGGGCGTCCGATGTACCGGATGGTCATCGCGTTCCCGACCGCGCCGCGCAGCCGCGGCGACACGAAGCTCCATGCGCCCATGTTGCGTGGCTCCTCCTGCGTCCACACGACTTCATCGATGTCCGTGTAGCGATCGAGCACCTGCGCGAGCGCCTCGTGCGGCCATGGGTACAGCTCGTCCAGTCGCACGATCGCGAGATGCTCGGTGCTCCCCTCGTTCGCCTCGACGCCCGCCAGCAGATCGTAGTAGATCTTTCCGGTGCACAGCACGAGTCGGCGCACGTTGGTGGGATTCTGTGACGCGACCGGATCGTCGATCACCGGCTTGAAGGTGCCGGAGACGAGATCCGAGAGATGCGAAGCCGCGAGCGGAAGGCGCAGCAGGCTCTTGGGCTGCATCAGCACGAGCGGACGCCGGTGCGCACTCAGCGCCTGCCGGCGCAGGATGTGGAAGTACTGCGCGGGGGTCGATGGATACGCGACGCGCATGTTGTTCTCGGCGCACATCTGCAGAAAGCGCTCGAGGCGCGCGCTCGAGTGCTCGGGTCCCTGGCCCTCGTAGCCGTGCGGCAGCAGCATCACGACCCCCGAGTCCTGTCCCCACTTCGCGCCGTCCGACGAGATGAACTGATCGATGATCGGCTGCGCCACGTTCGCGAAATCGCCGAACTGCGCCTCCCACAGCACGAGCGTGTTCCGCGACGCGACGCTGTAGCCGTACTCGAACGCCAGCACGGCCACCTCGGACAGCGGAGAATTGTAGATCTCGAAGGGCGCGGCATCTTCCGCGAGGTGCTGC
>DATHJR010000458.1:0-6831 GCA_035286525.1 Gemmatimonadaceae bacterium
GCGACATGTGGAATGGCGCGCACCTCACCACCGATCGACGCGCGGATCGCATGCAGACGATCAGTGTAGCCGACGTGCTCGCGAAGGTCGCGATCTGGAAGGAGCGCTACTCCGATCGCCGCGCCACGAGCGCGCCGAACTCGTAGCGCACGCCGATCTCCTGCAGGAGGTCGACCATGCGCGCGAGCGGAAGTCCCATGACCGCGAAATAGTCGCCGTCGATGCGCTCGACCAGCGTCGCGCCGAAGCCCTGGATGCCGTACGCGCCCGCCTTGTCCATTGGCTCGGACGTAGCGATGTACGCACCGATGCGCTCGCGGTCGAGCGCGCGAAAGGTGACGAGCACCGACTCGACGCCCGAGCGCACGTGCCCGCGGTACATCACCGCGACCGCCGTCAGCACGACGTGCGTCTGTCCGCCGAGCATCGAGAGCATGCGCGCGGCGTCCGCCTCGTCGCGCGGCTTCCCGAGCACGAGGCCATCGATGACCACGATCGTGTCGGCGGCGATGACGACCGCGTCGGGATTTCGCGCCGCGATCGTTGCGCCCTTCTCGCGCGCGAGACGCTCCGCGTGTGCGGCAGCCTCCTCGCCATCCCCGTACGTCTCGTCGATATCGGCGGGCTCGACGTCGTAGGCGATGCCGACGAGATCGAGCAGCTCGCGACGCCGGGGCGATGCCGATGCCAGGATGACGCGCGGGCTGATCATCGCTCGAGCCAGATCGTGGTGGGCCCGTCGTTTACGAGCTCGACCTCGCTCATCGCGCCGAATTCTCCCGTTTCGACGGCGCAGCCGCGATCACGCAGCATCCGCACGAAGGTGTTGTACAACGGCTCGGCGATCGGTCCGGGCGCGGCGGCGAGGAAGCTGGGGCGCCGCCCGGCGCTCGCGTCGCCATACAACGTGAACTGCGAGATGACGAGCACCGACCCTCCGACGTCCGACAGGGCGAGGTTCATCTTGCCGGCGGCGTCGGCGAGGATTCGCAGTCCCGCGACCTTGTCGGCCATCCAGAGGAGCTGCGGCTCGGTGTCGGATTGCGTGAACCCGACGAGGAGGCAGTAGCCGATGCCGATTCTGCCGACGACGCGCGCGTCGACGCGAACTTCGGCGCGTGAGACGCGCTGGAGGAGAACTCGCATGCGGGGGAAGTCTACGACAATAGCGGGTCGTCGCGAAACCCGAAAAGTCGAGTCGAGAGGAAGCGTGCAACTGCGAGGCTCGTCACGACGGAAGGGGCGAAACCCCGGGTGCCACCCGTGCGTACGTGTCCGCATCCTCCTCCGGAGCGCGACAGTGAATGACTCGACGTTGGCGCTGCTCACCGACCTCCTCGGCGCGGCATGCATCACGGCTCTCTTTTTCGCTGCGCTCGCGGGCGCGTGGCTACTTGGCCGGCACTCTCACCGCCAGGTGCCCGCCGCGAAGGAGCCGTCCGTGACGGACCTGAGCGCGCAGAAGATGGCTGAGGTAATGAACCGTATCGACGAGCTCACGCTCGAGCTCGAGCGCAGCTCAGAGGGACAGCGATATCTGGCGAAGATGCTGACTGGCGAGCAGCGTGACGCGATGGTGCGGGCGAAAGAGCTAATGCGCGCGCCGGAGCGGGTGGTCACGCCGCACTGAGCTCACATGCCGCCGACATCTCATCTCGATGACATTCGAGTGCGCCGTGCCGTCAGCGAGGACGCGCCGATCGTGGCGCGCCACCGCGTAAGCATGTTTCGCGACATGGGCGAACTCACGGATCCGCTCGAAGGCCCACTGATCGACGCCTCGACGGCGTTCTTTCGCGGCACAATCGAGTCCGGAGAATACGTCGCCTGGCTCGCCGCGCCGCGTCGCGAGCCCGACCTCGTGATCAGCGGCGCGGGAGTGCTACTGCGACCGATGCTGCCGCGCCCCACACCGGCCGGCATCGTGCAGGGGAGCGAAGCACTGATCGCGAACGTCTACACGGAGCCCGCCTGGCGCCGCCGCGGAGTGGCCGCGCTCCTCATGCGCCACATCCTCGACTTCACGCGCGCGAACGGCATCCACCGCGTGCTTCTTCACGCCTCGAAGGAAGGACGCCCTCTCTACGAATCGCTCGGCTTCGTGCCGACGAGCGAAATGCGCCTCGCATATCCGGGCTAGGATGCGAAGAGCGCGTCGACTTTCGCCGACGCGCCCTCAACTCTCACTCCACCGTCACCGACTTCGCCAGATTCCTCGGCTGATCCACGTTGGCGCCGCGCTTCACCGCGATGTAGTACGCCAGCAGCTGCAGCGGCACCGACGCCAAAATCGGCGTGAACATATCGATCGTCTCGGGAATCCGGATCTCGTAATCGAGCTTTCCCGCGAGCGCCGGCTCCTTGCGGCTCGTCAGCGCGATCACGCGTCCGCCGCGCGCCTTCACCTCGTGAATGTTCGACACGATCTTGTCGAACACCGAGTCGTGCGGCGCGATGAACACCACCGGCATGTTCTCGTCGATCAACGCGATCGGCCCATGCTTCATCTCGGCGGCCGGATATCCCTCCGCGTGGATGTAGCTGATTTCCTTCAGCTTGAGCGCGCCCTCGAGGGCCGCCGGGAAGTTGTACCCACGGCCGAGATACAGAAAGTTCGTGACGTCCTTGAACTGCTCCGCAATCTCCTCGATCGCCGGCGCGGTCTCGAGAATCTCCGCGATCTGATCGGGCAGCTTCTGCATCGCCTCGACGATCCGCTTCCCCTCGAGCTCCGTCAGCCCGCGCAGACGGGCGAGCTTCAGCGCGAACATGGCGAGCGCCGTCACCTGGCTGCTGAACGCCTTGGTCGACGCGACCCCGATCTCCGGGCCCGCGTGAATGTAGATACCGCCGTCCGACTCGCGCGCGATCGTCGATCCCACCACGTTCACGATGCCGAGAGCGCGCGCACCACGACGCTGCGCCTCGCGCATGGCCGCGAGCGTGTCCGCCGTTTCTCCGGACTGCGAGATCACGATGCACAGCGTCTTCTCGCTGATGATCGGATTGCGATAGCGCAGCTCGGACGCGTATTCCACTTCCACCGGCACCCGCGCGAGCTCCTCGATCAGGAACTCGCCGATGAGCGCCGAATGCCAGCTCGTGCCGCAGGCCGTGATCAGGATGTTGTCGAACTTGAGCAGCTCCTCGGCCGTCATGTTCAAGCCGCCGAGCTTGGCGGTTCCGGTCTCGTTCAGGAGGCGGCCGCGCATCGTGTTCTTCACGGTGTCAGGCTGCTCGAAGATTTCCTTGAGCATGAAATGCGCGAAGCCCCCGCGCTCGATCATGTCGAGATCCCAGTCGATGCTCGCGACCGCGCGCTCAAGCGGCAGCGCGTTCATGTCGATGATCTGGTAGCCGTTGCGGTCGAGCACCGCGAGATCGCCATCGTCGAGGTAGATCACCTGGCGCGTGTGCGCCAGAATCGCCGACACATCGCTCGCCACGAAGTATTCGCCTTCGCCGAGTCCAACGAGCAGCGGGCTTCCCTTGCGCGCGGCAACGATCTTATCGCGATCATCGCTGCAGACCACCGCGATGCCGTAGGTCCCCTCCACCTTCGAGAGCGCCGCGATCACGGCCTGCTCGAGATTTCCTTCGTACACCTCTTCGATCAGGTGCGCGAGTACCTCGGTGTCGGTGTCAGAGCGGAAGGTGTGGCCGAGGTCCTCGAGCGCCTGGCGCAGCGCCGAGCCGTTCTCGATGATCCCGTTGTGCACGACCCCGATCTTCTCGTCGCAACTCATCTGGGGATGCGAATTGATGAAATTCGGCGCGCCGTGCGTCGCCCAGCGCGTGTGCGCGATCCCGAGCGTTCCGACGATCGGAGTCGCCAGCACGAGACTCTCGAGCTCGGCGATCTTGCCCGGCGCCTTGCGAGTCTCGAGTCCCTTCCCGTTCATGATGGCAATGCCCGCGGAATCGTACCCACGGTATTCGAGACGCTTCAGCCCCTCGAGCAGCAAGGGGGTGGCAGAGCGAGGTCCGACGTATCCGACAATTCCGCACATATACAGCGTTCCCGAAGAGAGTCATCGAAGCGCATCGAGCGGCACGCGCGATCGCGCGACCAGCTCATGCGCTTCGTCATCCGTTGGTGCTTCAGCAATTACGCGCACGATCGGCTCCGTTCCAGAAGGCCGTACGTGCACCCATCGATCCTTCCACGAAAGCCGCAGACCATCCTGCGTATCGACTACCGCGTCCGGGAAGCTCCCGCGAAGTGAGCTATACACTGTGTCGAGCGGCGCGTTCGGCCGATCCAGCTTGTCCTTCACGATTCTATACTGGGGGTAGTGCCCGAGCACGTGAGACAGCGGCTCCCCATCCTCTGCCAACATCTGCAGCACCATCGCAACACCCACCGGCGCATCCCGTCCCAGGTGCAGCTCGGAGAGGATGACCCCTCCGTTTCCCTCGCCACCGATCGCCGCACCCTCGGTTCGCATGCGGAGCGCCACGTTCACTTCGCCTACGGGGGCCCGAATCACGCTCGTTCCGGCCTCCTGTGCCACGTCATCGACGATTCTGCTGGTCGACAAGTTCGCCACCACTGGTCCGGGCCTGTACCGAAGGGCCAGACGCGCCGCGAGTGCCAGCGTCCAATCCTCCCCAATCGCCTTCCCGGTGTCCGAAACCAGGGCCAGTCGGTCGACATCCGGGTCGGTGGCCAAGCCAACATCTGCACCCACCTGAAGCACGAGTCGTTCCAGTTCGCCGAGATTGGCCGCGACAGGTTCCGGTGGCCGCTTGAACCGGCCATCCGTCTCCAGGTTGACGCCCGCGACGACGCATCCGAAACGTTCCAGCAGGGCTGGAATGATCGCGCCGCCCGCGCCATTGGCGCAATCCAGCGCAACCCGAAACGCTCGCTCGCGGATGCGCTCCACCTGGATGAACGGAAGTGCCAGGACGCGCTGAATGTGCCGCTCGATCGCATTGGTATCCTGCGTCACATTCCCGAGCCTGTCCCATGTTGCGTAGGTGATCACACTTTCGACGACCGCGCGCATCGCCGTGCCCTCCGCCGCGTCGAGGAAAAGCCCGCTCGGCCCGATGAACTTGAGCGCATTCCACTCGATCGGGTTGTGACTCGCCGTGATCGCGAGACCTCCGGCCGCGTGCGCGTCTTCCACCGCCAACTGTATTGTCGGGGTCGGAGCCAGCCCGACATCGAGCACGTCGCACCCGACGCTCTGGAGCGCGGCAATCGTCGCGCGATGAAACATCGGCCCCGACACACGTGAGTCGCGCCCGACCACGATGCTTTTCGATCCGCCATGGCTCAGCGCCCACGCGCCGAATCCCGCCGCGAATTTCGAGATCACCGCGGGAGTCAACCCATCCCCGACGCGTCCCCGCACTCCCGACACACTGACCATCAGCTTTTCGTACACGCGACTCCCTCTCGATTTGTTGCCAAAAAAGCTAGTGCGCGTCGCCGCACCAGCAAGCGCCGCAACCCGTTACACCACGCGCTCTCACGCGTGAATACCGGGAGAGGAGTGCGGCTCAAGCCGCCTCCACGATTCCGCACGCCCGCCCTGTCCCCGGTACTCGTGAGTCTTCGCTCCCGCATCTCGGCTCTACCGTTTCGCTGGAAGATGGCGATGATCACGGCGATCGCGGTACTTCTCACGCTCGCGCTGGTGCTCGCCCCGGTCTACATCGCGGGACAGGAAAAGCTCACGCAGCTCAACGCGCACCGACTCTCGGCGATCGCCGCGAGCGCGAGTGTGGCCATTCCGCCCGAGTCGCTCGACGTCATCGCCACTCGCGGTCAGAACACGGGCGCGTTCGTCTTCGTGCGTGAGATCCTCCAGCGCACGTGGGCCGCCAACGGCGGCGACACGCGTCAGCTGACGAACGGCATTTCGATCGTGCGTCGCGATCGAGGCGCCTATCACTATCTCGCGCACTCGTCGTGGAACGCCGGGCAGCCACAATACAGTCGGTCGTGGACGCCGCCCTCGGTGCTGGCGGACAGTCTCGTGCGCAACGTGGGCGGCGAAACCCCACTCTACGATGGGCCCGTCGGCCACGAGCTCGCCGCCGAGTATCCGATCCTTCGGCCGGACAACACTGCGGCGGCGTTCACAGTCGTAACCCTCGACGCAGACCCCTTCCTATCGGATCTCTCCCACGATCTCATGCGCATCGCGTGGATCCCGGTGCTCGTGATGGTCGGCGCACTGGCCGCCTCGCTCATCGCGGCACGCCAGATGACTCTCGGCATCGAAGAGGTCGCAGCCCACGCCCAGGTTGTGGCGCGCGGCAACATGCGACAGGAGCTCACCTTCGAATCCGGAGACGAGATCGGTGCGCTCGCGTCGGCTTTTCGCACGATGAGCGGCGGCTTGCGCACCCTCCTGCGGGACGTTGAAACGGGTGCGGCCGAAGTCGCCGCGACAGCGGACGAGCTCGCGGCCGGCGCCGAGGAGATGTCCGCCTCCACCGAAGAAGTCGCTGCCGCGGCTCAGTCCATCGCCACGTCCGCCGCGCACCAGACCAAGGGCATCCACACCGTGGTTGCGATCTCCGGACGCGTGGCCACACGCGCGCAGGAAGTCTCTGCGCACGCCCAGCGCGCGCAGACCGCCGCCGACGCCGTCACCGACTCGGCGCGCCGCGCCGGGGAGGCGGCCGAGCAGGGACTGAAAAGCATGGCCCGCATCTCGGCCGTCACGAGCGAAACGCTTCCCGCCGTGGCCGAGCTGGGTGAGAAATCGCTGCGCATTGGACAGATCACGGATACCATCGGCGCGATCGCGCGGCAGACGAACCTCCTCGCACTCAACGCCGCGATCGAAGCAGCGCGCGCGGGCGAGCACG
>DATHJR010000459.1:0-7761 GCA_035286525.1 Gemmatimonadaceae bacterium
GAACGCCGCGCGCGCGGTTGCCGCGACGATCTTCGCGGCGCGCTTGTGCGACGCGAGCTGCGCATCCGTCCACAGCGCGTAGAACTGCGACACCAGTGCACCCGACGAAAAGATCTCGGCGCCGGTCGCCCGCACCATCTCGAGCACCCCGCCCGGAACGCGGTCGAGGTACGGCACGGCGTCGCCCGGCGAGTATTCCATGGCGACCTTCTTTCCGCCCACCAGGGAGAGCAGCGTCTGCTCGAGAATCCTCCAGCTGCCGTAGCGCACCCGCTTCCACTCCTTCGGCCAGCGGTGCCACGGCCCCTGCTCGATGTCGTGGGTCACGGCCACCGGCACTCCCTCGCGCGGCACCCAGGCAAAGACGCGCCGCGTCACGATACCGTCGAGCCTCAGCGCCCCCGACGCGATCGGATTCGCATTCTGAAAGTCGAAGAGGAGCCAGCCGTCGAGCTTCGCATCGGCGAGCGCGCGCTGGAGGGCGGGAAGCGTGTCAGGAGTCAGCATCGTTTCAGCAATTCGCTCGCGAGAGTGTCTGTCGGGTGAAATGAAATATGAGGGACGGCGCCACGGTCGCGCTCACGTCGGTGGTGCGCTCAGAGGCTGATCGACCGCCACTCCGCGCGCCATTCGCACATCCCCTCGCCCTTCCCCGCACATCGTACGTGCTCCACGGCGCCGCCGCTGGCGCCCAGCAGGCGCAGAAGCTCCTGCAGCACCGCCTCGTAGTAGGCGCACCCCGCGCCCCTGGGGGCGCTGTCGAGGGTGGCCGAGCGTGCAACCTCGAGGGTGACATACGAGCCGCTGCGACGCACCTTCCCGTTCAGGAAGCGCGTGGCGATCCGCTGGACGTGGCGGAGGGCGATCGGCCGCGACAGGATCGCAGGCAGGACGGTGATCATGCGGCGCGTGGCGGCCGGGATGCTCAGATACGTCTGCATGGCCAGATAGCGGCCGGCGGCGCGGAAGACGGCCTCCGCGTCCGGACGACGCCCGATGAGGCGCGCCAGGCCCACGGCCTCGTCGAAGACGGGCCGTTCCTTGCGGCGCGCGGCATCGGTGTACCGCCTGATCTGCGCGTACACGGTATCACTCAGGCCCAGGCGCTTGTTGCGGAGCTCGGGCACGAACTCCGCATCGAGATCGCCATCGGGGCTATCGACATTGCGCACCGCCTCGAGGAAGCTGAGCGGGAGGAGCGCGTCGACGGTCGTGGACATGTGTTGGAAAGGGGCGACGGAGGGCTGGCAAGAAGCTAATCTCATGGAGGGATCGCTTCAAGCAGCATGCCGGGAACCTGGGCGCGTTTTCGGAGCTTCATTTGAGAGCAGCCGGAGGCGTTTCCGCACCCGGGATTTGCTCTGCGACTCGAACCGCGCCCTGGGCGCTCCAGCACAACTGCGCGAGCCGTTCATGACCAATTGTCCCTCAGGCGACCAGTCGCCCTGCCAGCGCACGATGGAGAAGCTCTACGAGTTTCTCGACGGCGAGCTCACTCCGGATGTGGACGAGCAGATCCGAGCCCACCTGGCCGAGTGCCGCGGGTGTTTTCCGCACTTCGAGTACGAGCGGGTGTTTCTGCGATTCATGGAAAAGCGCGCGGTCATCGAGCGCGCGCCGCCAACGCTGCGACGGAAGATTCTGTCGGCGTTGATGAACGAAGAGGTCGCTCGCTCGGAGGAGTGATCGGTCGAGCGCTCGCCGGCGCGCTGGCGGCGGCGGTGATCGCGATCGCCGCGTGGCGCGCGGGCGCGCTCAGCCGCTCCGGCGCCGTCGCGGCGCTGCTCGTTGGAACCGTGGCCGTCGCCGCCGGCTGGGCGTGGGGTGCTCTGCTCATCCTCTATTTCGTTTCGTCATCCGCGCTCAGTAAGGTGGGCGCACAGGTGAAGGCGCAGCGCGGCGGCGGCATCGTCGAGAAAGGCGGCGCGCGCGACGCGGTGCAGGTGCTCGCGAACGGCGGCGTTTTCGCGGTGGCCGCGGCGCTGACGCTCGTTCATCCCTCGGGCATCTGGCTCGCCGCAGGCGCCGGCGCGCTCGCGGCCTCTGCGGCAGACAGCTGGGGCACCGAGATCGGCATGCTCGCGAAGTCGCTGCCGCGCATGATTACGACGTGGCAAATCGTGCCCACCGGCACTTCCGGCGGGGTGAGTGTCATCGGACTTGCGGCCATGGCTGCAGGCGCTCTCTTCATCTCTTTGGGGGCGTGGTTGCTGCACTGGAACGCCAACGTCGCGGTGGCGGTATCAGCGGGCGGACTTGTTGGTGCACTCGCGGATTCGTTCGCGGGCGCGCTCTTCCAATCGCGACGAATCTGCAGGCATTGCGAGCGGGCGACGGAGCGGCTGGTGCACGACTGCGGAACGCGCACCGAGCGCGCGGGAGGAGTGAAATGGCTGAACAACGACGGCGTCAACGCCGCGTGTACTCTGGTGGGCGCCGTGGTGTCGACGTGCACGCTCGAGCTGCTGCGCTAGCGGGACTCTCGTGAGCACACGACCGCGGGTGCTGCTCGTGAGCGCGAATCGAGAGCGCCAGCCGATGCCCGTGGTTCCGAACGGCGTGGCGTGCGTCGCTTCCGCCCTCGATCACGCGGGACACGATGTGCGCGTGCTCGACCTCTGCTTCGCGCGCGATCCGCACCGCATGGCGCGCGAGGCCACGAAGGAATTTCGCCCCGACGTGATCGGCCTGTCGGTGCGCAACATCGACAACAGCGATCTCGTTGCGCTGCAGCACTACACGCCGGCCGCCGCATCGCTGCTCGCCACGCTGCGGGAGAGTGCGCCGGCAGCGCAGGTGATCGCCGGAGGCGCCGCGTTCGGCGTGGCGCCGGAGGCACTGAGCGACGAGCTCGGCGTCGAGCACGCCGTGGCGGGCGACGGCGAGCGGGCGACACCCGCGCTCATCGCGGAGCTCGCGGCCGGGCGCACGCCGGGTGCGATTCCGGGCGTCGTGCGGCGCGTGGACGGGCGGCGTGTGCTCACCCCGCCCGGCGGCGACGGCGCGCTCGATTCGCTCCCGCGCGTGCACATGCATCGCTGGCTCGACCTCGCGCGCTACGAGCGTCGCGGCGGCACGGTTCCGATTCAGACGAAGCGCGGGTGCGTATTCAAATGCATCTACTGCACGTATCTGAACGTGGAGGGCTGGGGCTATCGGCTGCGGGAGCCGGAGCTCGTCGCCGACGAGATCGCGGAGCTCGCGCAAGAGGCGCGCATCCGCCATTTCGAGTTCGTCGATTCCACATTCAACGCTCCGCCGCGCCACGCGATGGCGGTGTGCGAGGCGATCGCGCGGCGCAATCTGCGCGTGCACCTCGACACCACGAACTTCACGCCGGCCACGGCCTCGCCCGAGCTGCTCACCGCCATGCGGCACGCCGGCTTCAAGTGGCTGGGCATCACGGCCGAGAGCGCGAGCGATCCCGTGCTGGAGAAGCTGCAGAAGGGGTTCGATGTCGAGCAGCTCCGGAAGGTGGCCGAGAACGTCCAGGGCGCCGGGATGGGCGTTCTCTGGATCTTCCTCATCGGCGGACCGGGTGAGACGCCGGCGACGCTCGAGGAGACACTGAAGTTCGCGGCGTGGCGGCTCGATCACGGGGACGCGGTCTATCTCACGGTGGGGTTGCGCGTGTATCCGGGGACGACGCTCCATGTCATCGCTATGGACGAGGGCGTGGTGCCGCACGGCGACCCGCTGCTGGTGCCGAAATTCTACTTCTCCGCCGATCTCCAGATGGAGGCGACGCTGATGCGGCTGCGCGCGTTCGCGGCGCGCTATCCCCGCTTCATGTTCTCGGCGGATTCCCGTTCCGCGCTTCTTCCGTACCTCACGCGGCTCGCCTCGGCGCTGCGCCTGCCGCGGCCGCACTGGCGCTACATGGGCGTGTTCCAGCGGCTGAGCCGTTCGTTCTCGTGAGCGACATCGACGTGCTGGTCGTGGGCGCCGGCCCGGCCGGGAGCTCGGCGGCGTGGCATCTCGCGCGCGAGGGGGCGCGAGTGGTGATGCTCGAGCGAGCCCACTTTCCGCGCGAGAAGCCGTGCGGGGAATATCTCAGTCCTGAGGCATCCCGGATTCTGTCGGCCATGGGCGCGCTCGAGGCGTGCGAGGCTGCCGGCGCCGCGCATCTCGCCGGGATGGTGATCAGGGCGCCGAATGGCGCGCGGATTCGCGGGGAGTTCGCGGCGGTACACGGCTTTCGCGCCTTCCGTGATCGCGGCCTCGCCCTGCAGCGCACGGTACTCGACTCGATCCTCCTCGACAGGGCGCGGGCGGCCGGCGCCGAGGTTTACGAGGGCGAGCAGGTTATCTCAGTACTGAGAGATTCGCGTGGGTCAGTCGGCGGCGTGCGCGCCCGTTCGGAGGCCCTCGGCACGCGCGACATCCGAGCGCGCCTCGTCATCGGCGCCGACGGGCTCCGCTCGACGATCGCCCGCCGCATGGGGGTGAATCGGCACGCGCTCGGCCCGCGGCGGCTCGCCTTCATCGGTCGCTATCGCAACGTCGACGGGATGACCGACTTCGGCGAGATGCACGTGGAGCCAGAGGGCTACGCCGGATTCGCGGACGTCGGGCACGGACTCACGAACGTCGCGGTCGTCGTTCCGCGAGCCGCAGTGCGAGGGAGCGTTCACGGGAATCCGGCGGCCTTTCTCGAGCAGTGGCTCGCGGCGCGTGCGCATCTGGCGTCGCGCATGGCGCGCGCCGAGCGAGTGACGCGCGTGCGCGTGACCGGGCCGTTCGCGGTGCACGCCTCACGCGCGTGGGGGCGCGGGGTCGCTCTCGTGGGCGACGCGGCGGACTTCTTCGACCCTTTCACGGGCGAAGGGATCTACGCCGCGCTCCGTGGGGGCGAGCTCCTCGCTCCCTACGCGCTGGAGTCGCTCGCCGCCGGCCGCGCTCGGGAGGCCGACGCGGCGCTCCGCGCCTACGACCGCGCGCGACGGCGCGCCTTCCGCGGCAAGTGGGCAGTGGAGCGTCTGGTCGCGCTCGCGGTGGGCTCCCCCGCGCTGCTCGACCGCGCCGCGACGACCCTCGAGGCCTGCCCGGCAATGGCGAACCTCTTCGTGGGCGTCGCCGGGGACTTCATTCCGGCCCGCGAGGTGCTCCGCCCGGGCTATCTGGCGAAGCTCATCTTCGGCAACGTTCTCCGATCCAGAAGTACCCCGCTCCCACTCGCCCCGTAGTTATGGAACCGTAGTCATGCCGCTCTCCACCATTGATCCAGCCACCTTCCGCAGCGTGCTCGGCCGCTTCGCCAGCGGAGTCACCATCGTCACCGTGTGTGACAACCAGCACTACGACCACGGCATGACCGTGAGCGCGTTCTGCTCGCTCAGCCTCGAGCCGCCCCTCGTGCTCGTGTGCATCGAAAAGAGCGCGTCGCTGCACGCCGTCATCGTCGATGGAGAGACCGCGTCCCAATTCGCCGTCAACATCCTCGAGTCGAATCAGGAGGAGCTGGCCCGGCGCTTTGCGGAAGACCACCCGAATCGCTTCGACGGCATCGGCTTCACACGTGGCACTACCGGCGCGCCAATCATCGACAACTGCCTCGCCGTCATCGAATGCGAGGTGCAGAGCAGGCATCCCGCCGGGGATCATACGATCGTCATCGGCGCCGTCATCGGTTCCGCGACGAGCGAGGGGAGCCCCCTGCTCTATTATCGGGGCGGCTACGCCACCCTCGAGCGCTGACGGAAGCGTGAGCTCCCTCCTCACTCCGCAACGGCGGCGCGGTCACGAAATACTCGACGACTCCGAAGTGGACGACGAGGTGCGCGCGCGCTCGCTTGCCGACGTCGCACGCTCGAACGTGATGTTCGGCGGCTCGCATGCCGTTCAAGCCGAGCTTGCGACGGTGCTCGGGGTCACCGGCGCGCAGTCGGTGTCTCTGCTCGATGTCGGCACGGGAATCGGCGACATTCCGGCGCGCGCGAAGGAGACGTGGCGCGTGAGAGGCCTGACCCTCACCGCGTACGGCGTCGACATCCGCCCGTCCCTCCTTCGCGACGCGCGCGCGCGCGGCATCGTTCCGATCTGCGCCGACGCGCTCGCGCTGCCGATCGCATCGAAGAGTGTCGACATCGTCATCTGCTCGCAGACGCTTCACCACTTCGAGGCGAGCGAGGCCGTCGCGGTGCTGCGCGAGCTCGACCGCGTCGCACGCGAGCGCGTGATCGTGAGCGACATCCGGCGCAGCTGGATCGCGGCGGCCGGCATCTGGCTTGCCTCGTACCCACTCGGCTTCCACCCCGTGAGCCGCCACGACGGCGTGGTGTCGGTGCTGCGCGGATTCACGCCGGGAGAGCTGAGCCAGCTCATTGAGAGGGCCACGAAGCAGACGCCCGTCGCGCGCCGGCGCATCGGATTTCGCACCACTGCGTCGTGGACTCCGGCAACGCTCGCCGCATGACGAGTACCGCTCGCCCCACGACTGAACCCATCGACCTCGGGCCGATGCCGAAACGCAGTCGGATGTGTACTGTGGATGAGCTTTTGGTTCGCGCGCCGCTGCGTCGCATCTTCGAGTTCGCGCGCGAGGTGGACAGGTGGCCGGAACACTTATCGCACTATCGCTGGGTGCGATTCCACACGCGCGCGAGCGACGGTGGCGGGCTCGTAGAGATGGCGGCGTGGCGGCCCTTCGGGCGAGTTCGCTGGCCAACGTGGTGGGCATCGGAGATGTCTGTGAGCAACGATGCGCCGAATGTGCGCTTTCGTCATGTCGCGGGTATCACCAAGGGAATGGAAGTCGAGTGGAGCTTTGCGCAAGAGGGCGACGCCACGCGTGTACGCATCGTGCATCTGTGGGATGGTCCGCGATTGCCGCTCGTCGGCATCGTCGCCGCGAAGTTGGTAATCGGACCCGTGTTCGTTCACGGAATCGCGTCGCGCACGCTGGCGGGACTCGCGGCGGTCGCCGAGCGCGGTCCCGGTCATTCAAGAGGATAGCCGCATGGTGGAGAGAGTCAGACGTCGAGTCGTGATCACCGGGGTCGGCGCGATCACCCCGATTGGCCTCGCGGCCGATGGGCTCTGGGACGGACTGCGCGCGCAACGGTCGAAGGTCAGAGAGATCTCGCGCTTCGATCCCGCGCTCTTTCGCAGCCGGCTGGCGGCGCAGGTCGACGACTTCGTTCCCGGCGATTTCCTCGAGGCAAAGCGCATGAAGCGGCTCGATCGCTTCGGACAGTTCTCCGTCGCCGCAGCTCGGCTCGCGCTCGAGGACTCGGACATCGACCTCGCCGCCGAAGACCGCGAGCGCATCGGCGCCATGATGGGCACCGCGCTCGGCGGCGTCGGATATGCCGAGGAGCAGTGCAGCGTCTTCTACACGGGCAGCGTGAAGGATGTCGATCCCGCGCTCGCGCTCATGGTGTTTGGCGGAGCGTCGAGCTGCAACATCGCGATCGAGTTCGGCGTGATGGGGCCGAACTCCACGAATGCGATGAGTTGCGCCTCGGGGACCATCGCCATCGGCGAGGCCTTCCGCCAGATCCGCGATGGCTACGCCGACGTCATGCTCGGCGGAGGCGCGGAGGCGCCGCTGTATCCGCTGTGCTACGGCGCGTTTGCACTGATCCGCGCGATGTCCACGCGCAACGACGATCCGTGCACCGCGTCACGTCCGTTCGACCGGGATCGCGATGGCTTCGTGATGGGCGAGGGCGCATCCGTACTAGTGCTCGAGGAGCGCTCGCGCGCGATCGCGCGTGGCGCGAAGATCTACGGCGAGGTCGCGGGATTCGGCATGTCGAA
>DATHJR010000460.1:0-4150 GCA_035286525.1 Gemmatimonadaceae bacterium
AAGCGGTAGTCGTACTCGGTCGAATTACCGGCTCAGTCCTTCGGTGCGGTCAGCGAGACAAAGTCCGCCCTCTGGCGCAGTGTGGCGAACGCCGGATCGATGTGCACGTACGTTAGCCAGATGCCTTCGTCGAGCGCGTCACGCATCCGCGCAACCGCGACGTCGCGACGCCCGAGCAGCGCGGCATTGCGTGCGCGGTAGTAGCTCGCCGACCAGCTGACGACGTCGCCCGACTGGTGCGCGAGCCAGCCGTCGAGCGAATCAGCAAGCGCGGTGTCACCGCGCTCGGCGGCTATGCCCCCGAGGACGCCTTTGAAGTCGACGTTGGTACCGTCCTCGGCGATCAACGCCCGTAGCATCTGCTCCGCCTCCGCGTACGATCCCATCAACTCGAGCGACCACACCGCCACGAGCCGCTCCTCCACAGTGGAGCGCTCTTCCGTGGTGCGCCCGCGGTACCAAGCGAGCGCGCGGGTTGCTGCTTTCCGCGATGCAGCGGTGTCGCCGTGCACTGCGAGCTCGCGAGCAATCCAGACCGCGATCCACGCCGGCGTCGAGGAATACTCCGGTCGTCCGGTCATGTACGGCGCGAGCCCGATATTGATTGTCGCTTCCGTCTGAAGTGTCAACGCGGTGTCGACCATTGCCAGGGCCTCCTCGGGTCGCTGGAGCGCCGCCAACGCGCTCCCCTTCAGCCAGGCCCTCGTGAGTGGTGCCACGGAAGGCACACGCTCCGCGTACTTCAGCTCGTCGCGATGATTGCCAAGCCGGTGAAGTGCCTCCGTGATGCCCGACCAGTAAGCAAAGTGCGACGAGTCCGTACTCCATGCGAGATCGGTCTGCGGATCGATTTGCTGCAATATCTCGAGGGCACGCTTTGGCTGATTTGCCCAATCCGCAGCGGCTGCTGCGGAAAGCAGGAAGCCGGATGTTCGCGGCGCGAGCTCGGCGCGCTCGAGTGTGAGGCGGAGCATCTCATCGTTTCGTCCGTGACAGTGAGCGACCGCGATCTGAAGCGACAGCCGCTGAATGCGATCGAGATGACGCGACGCGGCGTCGAAGGCGTGCGCGAGTGAATCGACGACCGAGCATGCGCCGTAGTTGGACGCGGCCATCGCCACGGCAACGCCCGCGTCGGTGAAAGCGGGGTCGCGATGCGATGCGTCGAGAAAGAGGGTTTCCGCACGTCGTCCATCGCCGTGCCACCAGGCATCATATCCTTCGAGATACGCCTGATAGGCCTCGAACGGTGGAACCTCACCGCCTCTTCCGACGCTCTCCCATCCATGGTTCTCGATCACTGAGGCCAACGCGGTCATGACGCGCGAGCGCAGCTCGTCGAGGACGCCAACTGCTGTCGCCTGGCCCATAACGACCGGGCCGATGACGCGCACGATCTTGCCGAGGCGCGCATCGATCAGGGATGCTTGAAAGAGCACGCTGTCGCTTGCGCGATAGTAGCTACCAACCACGACGAAGGCCGCACCCGTCTTGTGCGCGAGCGCGACCGGATCCACCGCTGCGCCGTTCGGCGAACTCCCTTGCACGAATACCACGCGCGGGTCGACGACGTCGACGAGCTGTGTGCGAAGGAGTCCCTGCGAAATCCAATCTTCAGCCATGCGCCCCAGTACATCCAGCTTTGGGTCGCCAGTGCGGTTCTCGAACGCGTCGACGAGAACCCGTGCGTGGGTGGACGTTTGCGCGTGCGCGTGATTCGCGGCGCGCACGACTAGCGCGATGCTCGCGGCCGAGGCGACGAGGGCAAGCGCCCAGAGAGCCCCATGCGAGCGCGATCGACGCGACTCGTCCGGCGGCAGAACACGCGGCGACGTCTCGGTCTGCGCCGTGCTGCTCGGTATCGTGTTGGCCGGAAGCACGCTACTCTGCTCCGAGTTTTTGCTCCGCACGGTGACGGGGTGATCCTCGACCACCGCCGTCGACGGGATCTCTATCCTCGGCGGCGGCAACGGTCGCTGCACCGCCGGCAGCTCTCCGGCTCGAATGCGCGACGCCAGCGTCGTCGTCGCCGGGCTCGGTTTCGAGTTGAATTCCTCCGAGAGCCGCCGCGCAAAGGTCTCGCAGAGACGCAGCGCGCCGGCACGGTCACCCGCGTTGTCGAGATGCGACATCGCCCGCCGCAGCCAGCTCTCATCGTCCGGCAGCAGCGCGCACGCGCGCTGCGCCCAATAGGCAGCTGCGCCAGCATTTCCCGTCCTCTCTTCACGCTCGACGAGCGCTCCAAGCGCGCGCACCACCTGCTCCACTACGCGCGCGCGCTCGCGCGTGAGCCACTCCTCGAATGCCTCGCCCGCATTCGCGAAATGCATCCCCGCGAGCAGCTCTCCGCGATACAGGTCCACCGCCTCCTCGTGACGTCCCTCCGCCAGCGCTGCGCCGAGCTTCGTTACGTCGCACGTCAGCACGGCGGAGTCGATCGTGAGCGCGTCGTCACCGCGGGCGATCAATACTCCATCACCGATCGCTTCCCGCAGATGGTACAGCGTGTTCCGGAGCGCCCGGCGCGCAGCGAACTGATCGAGGTCGGGCCAGAACATCGCTGCAAGCGTGTCTCTGCGGTGGTATCCACCGCCACCCGAGACGGCCAGATACGCCAGGAGCGCGAATCGTTTCGGTTGCGCCGGAAGCGAACCAAACTCGCGGCCGTCCGTACCGCGGACGGATTGCAGGCCGAGTAGCGTCAGCTCGATCATCAGGACTCGAACGTATGTCTCGCGCCGTCGCTCGGCAATAAACGGCGAGACGACGGGCACGCGACGCCGCGCCGCTAGGCTGTTCCGCGTGAACGCACGAAAACGGTTACCACCTCAGTCGACTACGGCCGCCGTGATCGCCCTGGCGGTACTCGCCGTGAGCTGCTCACGCGGCGAGAAGGCATCCGGCGCTCCCGGTCGGGGAAGCGCCTGTGGCCTGGGAATCATCACGATCCGGGACGTGACCGGGATTCTCCGCGATCCGATCGATGGCTCTCGAAGCATGCCCGAGGACCCCGAGAGCTGCGTTTTCACGACTGGCGGACACTCTCGCATCGAGGTCGCCATGCGTCCGGCGCGCGGAAAGATCACGGTCGATAGCTGGATCGCTGGATCGATGGCGCTCCAGGCAGTGCCACTTCTGGACGTCGGCGATCAGGCCGCGTGGCAACGGGACCTTCATGAGGTCATCGCGGAGCGGAACGATGTCCTTTGCGACATCTCGGTCATTGGTGCCGAGAAGGAGTTCATCGATACGACGGAATCGGTACTGAAGGATCGCATTGGTAGGCTCTGCAACAAGGTCCTTGGCTCAGTCCCGTGACTCACGAAGCGGCGCTGATACCACCCACATGATGAGGAGGAAGTCATGTCGTCCGTTCGCGCGAGATTCGTGATGGTGTCCGCGATGCTCACCGCGTCATCAGTCGTACTGGCGTCGTGCAAGGAGAAATCACGGGACGATGCAGGTGGAGTGCAGTCGCTCATTCAGATGACGGAGAGCTCGTCTCACTCCGAACGGAGCGCCGATCAGGATCCATGCACTCTCCTTTCGGCGAGCGATGTCGAACCGTACATCGGGACGCTCGCCACGCCTCCCTACCGCGCGACCGACGGCTCCGATACGCCGGACGTAAAGGGCGAAGAGTGCATGTACCGCGGCAAGGACGGACGCCAGATCACCGTGCTCGCGGATTGGCGAGGCGGTGGCATGATGGGAAACGTGCTCGACGGCATCCCGAAAGCCATCGGTTCAGCGACGAAGGGCACGAATGCCCAGGGAATGGACTCGATGGCCGGACGGGTCTTGCAGCAGGGAGCCGTAGGGCCGTGGGACAAGGCGACCTGGATTCCCGGCGGCTCGCTCTTCGTCTACAAGGGCGATGCGCAGATACGCATCGACATGAGCGGCGCCAGTGGACAGAAGAACGATGCGTTAGCGATGGCGCGCGAGATCGTTCCGCGCATCGGCCATCCTCTTTCCTATGATGGCGCCAAGGCCGTTGCAAGCGCTCCGAAGCCGAAAGTGCATCCTGCCAATCCGTGCGATGTCGTTCCGGTTGCGGAAGTGGAGGCAGCGATAGGCCGGATCGACGGCGCCCCTGTGGCCGATTCGGGAGACGCCTCGTGCACGTACCGCGTCGCCACCGCGGCGG
>DATHJR010000461.1:0-4507 GCA_035286525.1 Gemmatimonadaceae bacterium
CGCGAGGTCGCCTTCAAGGGCTTCGAAGTGGACCGAAAGCTCATGTCACTCGCGAACAAGGACGCGATCTTTCTTCACTGTCTGCCGGCGCATCGCGGCGAGGAAGTCGCGGCCGACGTGATCGACGGGCCGCAGAGCCGAGTGTGGGATGAGGCGGAGAACCGTCTGCACGTGCAGAAGGCGTTGATGGCGGTGCTGATGGGGGGCGAGACGCTCGGGTAGCGGCGAGCGGTTCGAGGTCGAAGGTGCGCTCTACCTGACGCGCATCACCTCGAGCGGATCTATGCGCGTGGCTTTCGACGCTGGTAGTGCGGTCGCGACTAACGCTACGATCAACAACCCCGCCCCGGCCGCCGCGAACGTGGCCGGGTCGTCGGGGCCAACGCCGTAGAGAACGCTCGTGATGAGCCGGCTCGAAGCGGCAGCGATCACGCCTCCGGCGACCAGCCCGGCGAATACGGGCATCAGTGTGTCCAGAATTACCCGCCGGAAAACGAAAGCGTCGGGAGCGCCGAGAGCCCTCCGAATTCCGATCTCCGGTGTGCGCTGATCCACCATGTACGCGGCAGCGCCGTATACCCCGATTGCGCCCAGTGCGATTGCCAGCGCGCCAAACGCTCCGAGAATTAGCGCGCGATTACGCTGCGGCGCCACGGAATCGCGCCGAACCGTTCCGAATGTGCGTACCCTGTACACAGGTATCGTGTTATCCATCGAATGCGCGATGCTTCGAATTGCACTCGCGAATCGGCTTGCATCCGTACCCGCGCTCACGACCACTCCGAGATAGCTCGTCGGCATCTGCGCGTACGGGAAATACACTTGCGGAATCGGCGACTGCACGAGCGAGAGGGATCGAATCGTGCGCACCACTCCAACAATCGTTCGTGGGACCGAGTCGCCCGGCATCCAGAGGTATGCTCCGACGGGGCTCGACCCAGGCCAATATTTATTCGCCATGTTCGCGCTGATCACTGCCACCGGTGGCGCGTTCAGCCCATCGCTCGCGGCGACGTCTCTTCCCTGTAATACCGCGAGCCCCATCGTCCTGAAATATCCGGGCGAGACGACTTCCATGTCGACCTGGACAGCCCTCGATGGCGAAGCCGCGTCGTTCGCAGCGCTCATTTTCACCTCCAGCGTGACTTCGGCCCCGCCAGAAAGCGGCAGGTTGCTCACCACGCCCGCACCGCGCACTCCGGGAACTTCGAGAATCCTCTGCAGAAAAGCGCTCGCAAAATCCGATCGCATCACCTGGTTAGGATACCTCGTCGGCGACAGCGCGATTTCAGCCGTCAACACGCCGGACGGCAGGTCCGCATCCTGATCGAGCACGGCCGTCAGGCTGCGAATCACCAGTCCCGTAGCGACGAGCAGTACGAACGAAAGGGTGACTTGCACTCCGAGAATCGTCGTGCGCGCCACCGAGCCCACCCGGGAGGCACCGGTGCGCGACGAGCCGGGAATTCCGTGCGCTTGTTTGCGTAGAGTCGCGAGTGCGAGCAGTCCTGCGAACATGCCCGCCGCGATCGAAACACCAAATGCTACGCCATAGACTCGCGCATTCAGAAGAATGGCGCCAAAGTCTCCATCAGGGACCACTCGCATTGCGACCATCGCTCGAGTGCTCCACAGGGCGAGCGCAAGGCCAGCAGTTCCCCCAGCAAGAGAGAGGAGCAACGGCTCCATCATGACTTGCTGAGCGATGCGGAAACTGCCTCCACCAATGGCGATCCGCAGCCTCAACTCATCCAGACGTGAGCTCGCTCGCGTAAGCAGCAGGTTGGAGACGTTCGCCGTGGCGATGAAAAGGAGAAGGAGCGACATGCTCGCCAGCAGCGCCAAGCCGGCGCCTCGCCCACGCGAAAGGTGCGAGAGGAAGGGAGTTACCAGTACGCGCGCTTCAGCTGCGACGGGCGAGACACGGCCCGCGAGGTGCTCGCTTGCGACGTCCACCGTGAGTTGCGCGCGTCGGGGAGCGACCCCATCCTGCAGCCGCGCAACGACGGACTGGATGAGAGCCATTCGCAGCAGATGAATCTGCGACGTATCAAACGGAACCGTCAGTGGGATCCAGAGGTCAGTCTCGCCGGGAAAGCGAAAGTCTCGCGGCATGACCCCGACGATCGTATACGTCCTGCCGCTGAGTTGCAGCGATTTTCCTATCACTTCGCGAGATGCCGCAAAATCCCGACGCCATAGCTCGTCGCTCAGCATCGCTACATTGGCGCGACTCGCCAACTCCTCATCGGGTAGGAAGTCACGGCCAGCAGCCGGAATGACCCCGAGCACCGACAGAAACCGAGGCGTCGCCATCGCTATCGAAATTCGCTCGGCACCGTCCGCCCCCTGCAAATTCCCGTAGCCTCGCGCGTACACGGCGACGTCCTCGAAGACGTCGCTCTGCCGTTGCCAATCGCCCAGGTCCGGCGCCTCTCGCGAATCGCGCGAGCCAAAATACGTGCCTTCCGCATTCTCGAGCGCCACAGTGCGCTCGGCATGATGAAAGCCGCTCGATTCGAAAAGGGCCGCCTCCGCGACCAGAAAAACCGCCACGTTCGCACCGATTCCAAGGGCGAGTGTGGCGATCGTCGCTGCTACGAGAATCGGGTGCCGTCGCAGACCGCGAGCGGCATTCCAGAGATCCGATGCGAGGCTCGCGGGCCAACTCGCGAGGACTGCGACGGTTGAGCGCTTCATGGGCGCATACTACGGTGCAGAACTACGGAAGCAAACGGGGAGCGCTAGCTCGGCTACTCCCCATTCAGGCAGCCACGAGCAGCGCTAACGAGGCTCACCGCTTCTTCACCGTCGTGTTCTCCCCGCTCGGGCGCCACGGCTTGAGCGCCTGCAGTTGCTCCTCGATCGCGTGTATCTCCTCATCGGCGCTCATGAGCGAGAAGCGCGCGAGGGCGCGTCGAAGCCACTTCGTGGCGCTCGTCACATCGCCGCGCCCCACCTTCACCATCCCGAGCTCGCGCGCCGCCTCCGCCTCCAGCGTCAGCAGCTGCAGCCGGCCAGCGATGCGGATCGCTTCCTTGAGGCGCGGCTCCGCCTCCTCGAGCTGGTGCATCTTCCGGTAGATCTCGCCCTGCACGCGGAGCGCCGCGGCACGGCCGCTCTCGTCCTGCAGCTCGCCGAAGATCGCGAGTGACTTCTCGCTCCGCTCGAGCGCCTCGGGGTACCGCTCGAACTCGCAGCTGAGCTCCGCCTGATTCAGAGTCGCGCCGGCGATGAGGCCGCGATCGCCACGCTTCTCCGCGAGAAGGAGGCATCGCTCGAACGCCCGCTCCGCGGCGTCCCAGTCCTGCTCCTCGGAGTGCGCGAGCGCGAGATTGTGCAGCGCGATCGTGAGCCCCTCCTCGTCGTCGATCGAATCGAGAATTTCCACGGCGCGCTCGTAGCTGGCGCGCGCTTCTTCCACGTCGCCGACCAGGAGGGCGAGCGCTCCGATGTTGATCTGGACGCGTCCGCGGAGCGGCGCCGACACCGCGAGCTCGGATGCGATGGCGAACGCGGATCGCGCCTGCGTGAAGATCCCGCGCTGGCAGTACACGGAACCGACACCGTTCTCGATCGCCGCGCGAAGGTCGTCGTCGCCCAGCACGATCGCGGCAGCGCGGGCGCGTTCGTAGAGCTCGAGCGCGTCGTCGAGGCGACCCTGTCGCCACGCAATGCGGCCGAGCCGAAAGAGTCCCTGCGTCGCGGGGCCCGGCGCCTCGAAGGAGGAGAGCCGGCGGTACGCCGCCGATGCCGCCTGCAGGTCGCCTCGCTGCTCCGCGTCATCGCCCTCGGCGAGCGCGATCTCGTGTTCGCTCATACGGCGAGCCTCGGTGCGCGAGTGTGCACGCGCGGAAGTGTCTGGCGCCGGCCGTCGGCCGACTGCACGTGACGGAGCAGCGCGCCGATGACGTACGCCGCGCCGCCGCGCGCGCGAATCTGGTGCGGCGCGGCGTGCACGTAGCGCTGGCACGTGTTGCGGAACGCGCTTCCAGATGGAAAGTCGAGCGCCAGCGCGACGCTGTCCGCGGTGCGCTCGTTGTCCTCGAGCATCTTCGCGGCGACGACGAGCCGCCCCCACGCGATGAGCCGCTGCGCGGTGGGGAACCCGCCCTGCACCAGACGGTCGGAAAGAACCTTGCGACGAATGCCGAGGATGCGCGCGAGCGTGTCCGGCGCGAGACGTTGGTGCGCGCGTGTGACGGTAACGAGCAGCGCGTCGCGAACCGTGGGCTTCACGTCGGCAATCGCGGGGCGCAGCAGCTCGATGATTCCGCGCGCTTCGGCCTGCTCGAGGATCGTGAGGAGGCGGCGCGGCTCATCATCCTGCTCTGCGATGATGAGGCCATCGACGCCGAATCGTCCGGCCTCGAATAGATCGCGCGGGCGAGCGGGCGGGAGGGCGGCGTAGAGTACGACCGTGATGGACGGAAAGCGACGCTTCACCTGGCGCAGCCAGTCGAAGGTGTCACTGATCTGCGTTCCGGGGAAGAGATCGATGAGTGCG
>DATHJR010000462.1:0-2103 GCA_035286525.1 Gemmatimonadaceae bacterium
TCATCGGCGCGCTTGAGCAGCGACAGCTCCGCATGCGCGAGCTCCCTTTCGTTCAGCGCGCGCGCGAGCGACTCGCCCATCCCCCATCGTTGGTTCTGGCCGCGAATGAACGCCTCGTTCATCTCGCGCCCGGTCTCTTCCGCCATGCCGAACGTGCCCTCACGGAGTCCCGCCTGCACGTCCTCCGATGTGCCGCCCCAGCGAGTGATCTCGTAGTCGTGAATCGCCGCGGCGCCGTTCATCGCGAGGTGCGTGATGATCCCACGGCGCATGAAGTCGATGAGGATTGGTGCAAGCCCGGTTTTCACGATGTGTCCGCCGACCATCACGACCACGCCGCGTTTTCCCGCCGCGCGGGAGATGTCGCGCGCGAGCGCCAGGAAGTCGCGCGCGGCCAGGACGTCCGGGAGTGATTCCAGAAAGGCGGCGAACGAACGGTCGTTCGCGGGCGGAGTCGCGAACTCCTCGGCGCGCACCTTGTTGGGACGTCGCGCGATCGGAACCGTGCGCACTGCGGAGAGATCGGCTTCGGGCTTGTTCAGCGCGGAGGGATCGTTGGCGGAGTGTACGATTTTAGAAAGAGGTCGAGGGATTTCAACACCGGCATCTTCGCTCTGAGCTGCACCATGATCCGCCGATCGTCGTCGGTCACCCAGATCAGCGCCTCGCCGCCGTCGGCGAACAGCCCGCCGGACTTGATGATCGGCTGAAGGACGATCGTATTGAACTTGCCCGCATCGACGGTGATCTTCTCGCGCCGCAGCACTTTCACAATGACGGGATTATTCTCCGGCCGGAAGTAGCGGGTGTACGTGTAGGTCTCGCCGATGACCAGCGGGACGGTGCGCACGAAATAGAAGAACGACGCGTCGTCGAGCGGATCGTGCACGCTCTCTTTCTGCTCGAAGCCGCGCTGATGGAGCTTGGCGCTATCGGGGTAGATCTCGAAGTAGCGTTCCTTGTGGTAGCTCCCCTCGTTGATTCGCTGGTAAAAGCGATGCGACGTGGCTGTTGCGGGCTCGAACCAGCTCTCCAGGCGGTCGTCCACCTTGAAGAAGAGGAAGCCGCCCTTGATGTCGAAGATCGAGTGGTAGATATCGTGTCCCTCGATCGCGTCCCCGGCGATGATCGACATGGTGCCCGTGCCCACCTTGGCACCGCCGACGGCGAGATCGTACACGAGCTTTTCGCCCACGCCATACGGGCGCACCACGGGCGCGGACTGCGCGCTTTCGGTGATCGGCGAGGCTGGCGTGTCCTGTTGCGCATGGGCCGCGCGCACGACGGTCGAGAGCACTGCGATGATCCTGACGGCGCGGAAGATCCGCGCGCAGTTGATCACGTGTGCGCCGGAGCGCTCAACGCGCGGTGGGCAACGCCGAATCGGTAGAGGGCGAGCGCATCGGGGAACCAGCGTACGCGCGTCTCGCGCGGACGCAAATCGTAGCGCGGCTCCAGCGGAACCGTTTCGATTCTGCGGCAGAACTTCGCGGCCTTCACGAGGAGCTCGACGTTCGCGGCCCAACCGGCGCCCTGCACGATCGGCGCATCGCCGGCCTGCTTGATCACGTCGCGAATGACGGCGATGCGATAAAGTCGGAGTGTGCCGAGTGGATCGGCCACGCCGTCGACGCGGATGTAACGGCGCACGAGCCACGGCGCGATGCGGCGCAGCCGGCGGATTTCCTTCGGCGCCGAGGCTGCCGCGGGACCCGCCTCCGCGACGACGCAGTCGACACCGCCGTCGAAGCGCTTTGCGAGCTCGGGCAAATCTTCCGGGCGATCGGTGAGATCGCCCTGCATCACGATCATGGCGTCGCGGCGCGGGTAGCGCGTCGCCTTCGCGGCTGCGCGCGCGAGCGTGTCGAGCGCGGCGCCGTAGCCGCGCCGCGTTTCGTTCCGCAGCACGGTGAGCGGGAGCACCTTCTCGTAGCGCCGCAGCGTTCCCTCCGTGCCATCGGTGCTTCCATCGTCGAGCGCGATGATCTCGTACTCGCGAGGGTGCGCCTCGAACACGGTTCGGATGCGCCACAGAAGCAACCCGACCGTGGGCGCTTCATCGAATGCGGGAATGCAGATGTACAGCATGTTGATGAATGATAC
>DATHJR010000463.1:0-5041 GCA_035286525.1 Gemmatimonadaceae bacterium
GTGCGCGCCGCGATGCCCGGCACGCCGAGCATCCCGTTCCCCTCCACGGTGATCATCGCCTGGTCCGCGGACATCGACAGCGCCTTCACCGGATAGCGCCGCACCATTCGTCGCGACGACACCTCCGTTCCCGTCGATTCCGGATTCGCGAACGGCCGCACGAACAGCGGCATCGCGCGCCTGGTGAGCGGGATGAGCGCGCGCGGATGCAGCACCTTCGCGCCGTAGTATGCCAGCTCCGCCGCCTCGCGCGGGTGTAGCTGGGCGATCACGCTCGTGTGCGGCACGAGCCGCGGATCGCTCGTCAGCAGCCCGGGCACATCCTTCCACAGCGACACGGCGCGCGCGTTGAGAGCGCGCGCGAGCAGCGTCGCCGAGAGATCGGAGCCGCCGCGGCCGAGCGTCGTCACCGCGCCGTCGGGGGACACGCCGAGAAATCCAGGCACGACCGCGATCTCGCCGCGCGCGAGCAGCGGCTGGATCGCCGCGCGCGCCGCGCGATCCGTCGCCGCCAGGTGGGGCGTCGCGGCACCGTACGAATCGTCGGTGTGGATGACGCGCGTCGCGTCCACGTAGCGCCCCTTCACGCGACCCGCGCGCAGCGCCCCGGCTACGAGCGTCGCGCTCAACCGCTCCCCGCGCGACACGATGAGATCGGTCGTGCGCGGCGTGAGCTCGCGCACCGCGTCGAGTCCGCGCACGAGCGTGTCGAGCTCCGAGAACGATTCGCCGATGGTGGCCACGACGTCGGCGCGCTGGCTCGCGCCGCGCAACACCGCACGGGCCACATCGACGTGCCGTGCCCGCAGGCGCGCCGACTCTCTGAGCGCGCCCAGAACGTCGCCGACCACCGCTCGCTTCGCGATGTCGAGCAGCGCGTCCGTGACGCCGGCCATCGCGGACAGCACCACGACCGTCGGCTCGGCTTTATGGCGCACGACCAACGCGACCGCGTGTCGTACCGCGGTCGCGTCGGCCAGTGAGGCCCCACCGAACTTGTGTATGTGAGGCCGGCGCGCTCGTTGCGACATTCGGGAATGTCGCCCTACCGAGCGCGCCCGGCAAGCAGATGCAAAACGCCCCCGGAAACCGTGAAGGTCGCCGGGGGCGTTTCGTCGATGCGGTTACGAGCTTATGCGGCCCACTCGTCGTGCAGCGTCGCCGCCGCATCGTGCGCGCGCAGCGACTTCAGCGCACGGTCGCGAAGCTGACGCACACGCTCGCGCGTGACGCCGAACAGCTTCGAGATCTGGTCCAGCGTCATCGGCTCATCTTCGAGCCCGTAGTACATGACGAGGATCCGACGATCGCGCGGTGGCAGCTGCTCCAGCGCGCGGTACAGCGCGGCGCGCCGCGACTCATCTTCAGCGCTCGAGAGTGCATCGTAGCCCTCTCCCGACGCCTCGGACGCGACCACGCTCGCGAGCGTCTGTCCATCACGCTCACCACGCGCGCCACCGAGCGGCTCGTCCAGCGAACGCTCCGGCGTAACGACGCCGAGCAGGCTCTGAACGACGTCCGGCGCGAGCTGCGCAACCTTCCCGATTTCATCCGGCGTCGGCTCGCGGCGCAGGGCGTCGCGAAGCGCCGCCTGTGCACGCGTCACACGCGTGAGGTCACCCGTGCGGTTCAACGGCAGACGAATGGCGCGGCCGTGTGTCGCGATCGCCGCGAACACCGCCTGACGAATCCACCACACCGCGTAGCTGATGAAGTTGACGCCCACGTTCGGATCGTACTTGTCGGCCGCGCGAACGAGACCAGCGTTCGCTTCGCTGATCAGATCCTCGAGGTCGAGGCCACGATTCTGGTACTTCTTCGCGACCGAGAACGCGAAGCGAAGATTCGCCTCGATCAACTTCTCACGCGCAGCCTCGCGCTCGGCGCGGCTCCGCTTCTCGTCGCGCATGAGGCGCGCGAGCTGCTTCTGGTCTTCCGCCGCGAGTACCGGCATACGGCCGGTCTCCGCGATGTACAGATCAATGAGATCAGCGTCACGAAGCGCACCCGAAATTGCCGCCGGAGTGGCCGTGCGACGTCGGGAGCGTGTGCGAGGTGCTGTTGCCATAGTCAAAGAACTCTCCCTGTCCCGGCAGGCTCATGCATACGCCACCAGGGTCCAAGTGCTTGAAGAATCGGGAAGGAACGCTGTTATCCTAACACCGAAGGAACACCTAAAGTTTCGTCTATTCCTGCCCAATATACGTATCCGGGCCCAGTTCTGTTCGTCCTTTTCGGTACAACGGTTAGTAGCCTCCCGACGGGGGGTAGGTCAAGGCCCATTTTGGCCCAGTATTTTCGCTGATTTCCCGGTTCGCGGCGGTTTCCGCGTGGAGGCATGATGCGCCGCACAGTGCTGGCATTTCTCGCGCTAGTAACGATAGTTGCCGTCGGATGCTTCGATGAATCGACTCTGGACCCCTTCGGCAATACCGGAATTCAGGTGGGAGGCACCGGCGGCGGGGGCACAGGACCCGACAGCTCCGGCGCGCTCGACACCGCCTCGGTCATCATCTTCGACAATGGGTACAACCCCGCCGCCGTCACGGTGGCCATCGGCGGTAGCGTTACCTGGGTCTGGACCGGGAACAACGCCCACGGCGTCTCGTTCGACGATCCCTCGATCTCGGCCTCGACGATTCAGTCCACCGGCACCTTCTCGGTGCGCTTCCCGAAAGCCGGCTCCTTCTCGTTCTTCTGCACGGTGCACGGCCGAACCGTCGAATCGGGAACGGTTACAGTCAAATAGCGCCGCCCCGCGCCCTCCCCGGGCGCGGGGCGCTCCGGGCTCGCTGAGCCTTTCCCCGGCGCCCGAGCGGTCATAGCATTTGGGGTGAGCTCCGTCCCCCACTGTTACCGCGCCGCGTGACGTCGCTCCCGCCAGAGATCGCCCCACTCGCCGCCTCGCTTGCCGGCCAGTACGACATCGAGTACGAGCTCGGACGAGGCGGGATGGGCGTGGTCTACTTCGCTCAGGACGTCAAGCTCGATCGCAAGGTCGCCCTCAAGGTGCTCCCGCCGCTCCTGGCGGACGCCCCCCAGGTACGCGAGCGATTTCTGCGCGAGGCGCGCACGGCGGCCCGGCTCACCCATCCGAACATCGTCGCCATCTACGGCGCGGGCGAGATCGACTCGCGCGTGTATTTCGTGATGAGCTGCGTCGAGGGCGAGTCGCTCGCCGCGCGCCTGCGCCGCGAGACCGTGCTCGATCCCGCGAGCGCGGTACCGATCGTTCGCGACGTCGCGCTTGCCTTGGCCTACGCGCACGAACGGGGCGTCGTGCACCGCGACATCAAACCTGAGAACATTCTCCTCGACGCGCACACCGGGCGCGCGATGGTCACCGACTTCGGCATCGCCCGAGTCGCCGAGGCCGCGCCGCTCACGATGACGGGACAGGTGCTCGGCTCCGTCCACTACATGAGCCCCGAGCAGGTCTCCGGCGACAGAATCGACGGACGCAGCGACCTCTACTCGCTCGGCGTCGTCGCCTTCCAGGCGCTCAGCGGCCGTCTTCCCTTCGACAACGAGAGCGCCTCGGCCGTGATCGTCGCGCACGTCACGAAGGCTCCGCCGTCGCTGCAGTCGGTTGCGCCGCACGTGCCGGACGCGCTCGCCGCCGTCGTCGATCGATGTCTCTCGAAATCTCCGGGAAACCGCTACGACACGGGCAACGCACTCGCGCGCGCGCTCGACGAGGCGTGGGAGAAGAGCAAGAAGGGAGCGATCTTCGGTGCGGTGCTCCTCTCCGAAACACAGGCGCAGGCCGTGTGGGAGCGCGCCGCGAATCTGCAGGCGGCCACCGCGTCGCATCCGGCGCCGCCGGTGGGCGCGCTTCCGGCGAGCGCGATTCCGCCGAGCCTGACGAGCGGCATCGGGATGGAGCGCGTGCGCGAATCGGCGGTGGAGGCGGGTATCTCGCGCGAGCACGTGGAGCGCGCCGCGGCGGAGCTCGGACTCGTGCGGGGCGCACGCCCGCGCGTCGACCTCGCCCCCACGCCGATCCAGCGCCGCCCGCTGCTCACGCCGCTCTTCGCCGCGCCGTTTCGGCTCTACGAGGAATCGGAAGTCGACGGTGAAATCTCGCCCGACGACTACGACATCATCGTCGACATCGTCCGTCGCACTCTCGGCGACGACGGCAATGTCGGCACGTTCGGAAAGACGTTGACGTGGACGACGCGCTCGCAGGCGAAGAAGGGGCGCAACGTGTTTGTCACCATCATTCCGCGCGGAGGGCGCACGAAGATTCGCATCGAGGAGCGATTGGGCTCGATCGCGGGCGGCCTGTATGGCGGCATCGTCGGAGGCACGAGCTCGCTCAGCATGCTCGCTTTCACTATGACAGTGCATGCGACGCATTCAGCATTGGCGGGAGCTGCGGCCGCCGCAATGGGCCTCCTGTCGACGTTCTCCATCGCGCGCACGATTCTCGGCAGCGTCAAGGGCGCGCGGGAAAAGCAGCTCGCCGCGCTGCGCGACGAGCTCGAGGCGGAGGTTCGCGCGTCGATCGGCAGTGGCGGCTAGGTCGCGACAGGAACTTTCAGCGCGCGTGGCTCGTACGGGATTCGCATCGAAACGGGCATCATCGCGGCTCTGAAAGGACCACCAGTGAACCGCATCATTCGACGTACCTCGCGCGCTACAATCGCGGTCCTGGCTGCGGTGACGGCGCTGCGCTGCGCACCGCCCGCACGAAATTCATCTGCGATGGGTCCGGCATCGCACACGGGAATCGCGCCGCCTGCGCGGAACGGCGTCGACGACGGCGTCATCATCGAAAATGTCACGCTGATCTCGCCGGAGCGCTCCGCACCGCTGCTCCACGCAGACGTCGTCATCCGCGATGGGCGAATCGCCGAAATCGGCACCCATCTCGTCGCAGCTCCGCTCGCGCGGCGCATCAACGGGAGCGGCCGATTTCTGATTCCGGGGCTGATCGATTCGCACGTGCACGTGGGGCACTCCGCTGCGCTGGATGACGACGCGATCGCCGCTCACCCGGAGCTGTGGGCCGCGTATCGCGCGCAGGTTCCGCGCG
>DATHJR010000464.1:0-5483 GCA_035286525.1 Gemmatimonadaceae bacterium
GCGTCATTTCCGCATGGTGGGGATCGACGACGGACAAACCGACGAGACTCACTTCAGCCTCTTGTTGATCGAGCTCCCGAAGAACAACGGAGAGAACGACAACTCGAGGTAACGCCTCGAGCGTCTCGGGAGCCGTACGAGCCCGTCGATCGGCGTTATGTACGAGAGGATACCTTTTCGCGCGCGCGCGTGCATCTTACGGCGTGCGTCATGGACGAGGGTCGACCGGCCTTCATGACATGGTCGTGTCTCCCGTCTCCCGAGGTGTCCATGCGCCGTCTCGCGTCGCTGTTGCTCGTGCTTGCCACCACCCGCCTCCCCGCGCAGGCCACCGATCGACCGTGTCCCAGCGGAGCCGTCCTGACCGCGAGTGTTCCTCGTGCCGCTGAGGCCACGCCTGGGATGACGGCATCCGCTTCAGCCGTCCAGGTGGACAGCGCGCGAAAGGAGATTCGAATCGTGGCCGGCCCGTTTCGCATCGCGGCAATGGCGCACGAAACCGACGACATGATGATGATGGACACGCCGGTGCTGCATGTCGCGTGGCCGGTGAGCGGATGGGTGCGCGGCTACAGCGTGCAGCTGTGCGACGGCGATGCGGCAGGCGGCACTGCGCTCCCGCACGGAATGGTGCACCACGTCGGGCTCGCCAACTACAGTCGGCGCGAACTGCTCTACCCGATGGTCGAGCGATTGATGGCGGTGGGGAAGGAGACGCCGCGCGTCTCGCTTCCCGGAAACGTCGGGGTCCCGCTCGCGCGCGGCGACACCCTCGGTCTCTACTCCGCCTTTCATGATGTCGGCGGACACACCGTCGAGCGCGCCTATGTGATCGTGACGCTGCCGTGGATCCCGGCGGGTCACGCGAATCCGATCGTCGTGATGCCGTTCTTCGCCGACGTGAACAGCGTGATCGGCGGCACATCGGCGTGGGATCTCGCGCCCGGGCGCTCGGAGAGGAGCGCCGAGTTCACCATGCCGCTCGGCGGGTCGCTGCTCGCGCTTGGCGGTCACGTGCACGACTACGCGCACTCGGTGAGGTTGGAAGACGCCGAGACGGGGAAGGTGCTCGTGCGGCTCGATACGAAGCTTGCCGCGGACGGCCATCTCATCTCCCTCGGCAAGCGCGTCTTCGGATTCCACGAGGAAGGGCTGCCGTTGCTCGCGAACCACCGCTACCGCGTTGTGGCCGTCTACATCAATCCGACCAGCCACACGCTCAAGCAGGGGGGCATGGCCTCGATGGCGGGCGCGTTCGTGCCCAACGACGTGTCGGAGTGGCCCCGTCTCGACCCAACCAATGTCGACGTGGTGCGCGACATTGCGAGCGTGGGTGCGCACGACATGGTACAATGATCTTCGCCTAACCACTGTATTGTGTCTTACCGTATGCTATCATACGTAATGCAGCGGGGAGGAGTCCGAGCCGGGTTCCCCTAGAACGGACTGCCGAACCACTCGTAGTGCGCTGGCGCCGACGGTCGCCTCCCACACGCGCACATCGCCCCTTCCCACCACTATCGGGTGGGCGAAGAGGCACTATGCGCAAGCTTCGCATCGGCATCCTGGACCTCGTGGCGCGAGCACCATCCACGTCGCTCTGGTCCCGCGTCATGAATCCCAACTTCGCAAGCGTGATGCCGCAGGCGATCGCCGTCTGGTGCGAGCAGGATGGACACGACGTCCACTATGTCTGCTACACCGGCTCCGAAACGCTCTCGAGCGTGCTGCCGAAGGACATCGACGTGTTGTTCGTCGGCGCCTTCACGGAAGCCGCCCAGCTCTCATACGCGATCAGTGCGCTCTTCCGCGCGCGCGGTGCGATCACCGTGCTGGGCGGACCGCATGCGCGCTGCTACCCCGAAGACGCCGCTCGCTTCTTCGACTACGTGCTCGGCTTCACCGACCAGGAAACGATTCGGGATGTAATTCGCGATCGGGCGGAGAATCGGCCAGTCGGTGTTCAGATGAGCGCGCCGCGTCAGCCGAGGCAGCTGCCAGGCGCGCAGGCGCGCTGGAAGTTCATCGCGCCGACGCTCGAAAAGGCGAAGATGTTCAAGCTCGTGCCCATGATCGCGAGCCTCGGCTGTCCGTACACGTGCTCGTTCTGCATCGATTCGACGGTCGACTATCAGGCCATGTCGTACGATCAGCTCGCGAGCGATCTCCGTTTCCTTCGCACGGTCATGGACAAGCCGTACGTGGGATGGCAAGATCCCAACTTCGGCGTGCGGTTCGACGAGATGCTCGGTGTGATCGAGGAGGCCGTTCCGCCAGGCAGCGTGCACTTCGTGGCCGAGAGCAGTTTGTCGCTGCTGTCGGAGCCGCGATTGCAACGGCTTCGAAAGAACGGATTCCTCGCCATGCTTCCGGGCGTCGAGTCCTGGTTCTCGCTCGGCAACAAGTCGCGCACGGGGAGCGCCGCCGGCATGGACAAGGTGCGGCAGGTCGCCGAGCACGTGAACATGATCCTGCGCTACATCCCGTACGTGCAGACGAACTTTGTCTTCGGGCTCGACTGCGATGAAGGTCCGGAGCCGTTCGAGCTGACGAAGCGATTCGTCGATCTCGTGCCCGGGGCCTTCCCGGCATACTCGCTCCTCACTGCCTTCGGCCGCGCGGCCCCGCTCAACCTCGAGTTCCAGCGCGATGGCCGCGTGCTGTCGTTCCCGCATCACTTTCTGGACAACCACGGCGCGATGAACGTGCGGCCGAAGAACTACTCGTGGTCGCGCTTCTACGAGCACATGATCGACCTCACGCGCCACTCGTTCTCAGCGCACACCGTGGCACGTCGATTCTTCGCAAACCGAATGTTCATTCCGCGCACGCTCAACGTGATCCGGGCGATCACCGGCGAGGGGCGCCAGCGGCTCGTGTATTATCGGACGCTACGCCAGCATCTCGAGAAGGACGTCCCGCTTCGCGCCTTCTTCGACGGCGAGACCGCGACAGTTCCGCGGTTCTACGTGGATAAAATCCGCGAAGATTTGCGTGGCTACTGGGATGCGCTTCCCGAGGATGCTCTGTATCACGATCAGAACGCCTATCTGAGGAGCAGCTCGATGGCGCAAGACGTGAAGATCGCGGCGAGAACGACGGCGCCAAGCATGTCGCTCGAGAGTGTGATGGTGCAGTAGAAGCGAAGCGAAGCACCACCATGCAGGACGGGGGCACCACTTCGGGCGCCCCCGATGCAAGACGGGGGCGCCACTCTGGCGCCCCCGTCTTGCGTTCGAGAACCACCGGCGAATCAGGCTTCCTTCTTCTGACGCTTCGCCGAGATCTCGAGGAGAGGCGGCGTGCCGTTGAGTACGCACGACTCCGTGATCTTCACCTCGGTGATGTCGTCGCGGCTCGGCAGGTCGAACATGACGTCCGTCATGAGCTCCTCGAGAATCGCGCGAAGGCCTCGGGCGCCCGTGCCGCGCTTGAGCGCGCGCTGGGCAACGCCGCGGAGGGCCGCCTCGTCGAAGGTGATCTTCACCTCTTCGAGCTCGAACAGCTTCGTGTACTGCTTCGTCAGCGCGTTCTTGGGCTCCTTGAGGATCCGCACGAGCGAATCCGCGTCGAGCGCCTCGAGGGCGACGGTGACGGGAAGGCGGCCCACCAACTCGGGGATGAGTCCGTAGCGGAGCAGGTCGTCCGGCTCTACGTCGGCGAATGGATTCTTGGCGAGGTCCGTCGCCTTGCCGTTCGCCAGCTCTTCCTTCGTGAAGCCGATCTGCCGGCGACCCGTGCGGGCCTCGATGATCTTCTCGAGTCCGTCGAAGGCGCCGCCGCAGATGAACAGAATGTCCTTCGTGTTGATCTGAATGTATTCCTGCTGCGGGTGCTTGCGGCCACCTTGCGGCGGAACCGAGGCGACCGTGCCTTCGAGGATCTTGAGGAGCGCCTGTTGCACGCCTTCGCCCGACACGTCGCGCGTGATGCTCGGGTTCTCGCTCTTGCGCGCGATCTTGTCTATCTCGTCGATGTAGACGATTCCGCGCTCGCACTCGGCGACGTTGAATTCGCCGGCCTGGAGCAGTCGCACGAGAATGTTCTCGACGTCTTCGCCGACGTAGCCCGCCTCGGTGAGCGTGGTCGCGTCGGCGATGGTGAAGGGGACGTCCAGGATGCGCGCAAGCGTCTGGGCCAGGAGCGTCTTGCCGACGCCGGTGGGACCCATGAGCAGGATGTTCGACTTGTCGAGCTCGACATCGTCGTCGCGCCCGGTGGTGCAGTTGATGCGCTTATAGTGATTGTAGACCGCGACCGCGAGTGCCTTCTTCGCGCGCTCCTGCCCGATCACGTACTGGTCCAACACATCCTTGATTTCCTGCGGAGTGGGAACCTGGGTGATGGCCTCGGCTACTTCTCTCTCCTCGTCCTCCGCGAGGATCTCGTTGCAGAGGGAGATGCACTCGTTGCAGATGTAAACGGAGGGGCCCGAGATGAACTTCCGCACGGAGTCCTTGGACTTGCCGCAGAAAGAACAGCGCAGGTGTTTGTCGTGACTCATTGGCATCCGCGAAAGCGAGGAGGAGCGGGTATTTCGGGCGCCGAACAGGAAAATTGCCCGTGGGAGGCGCTATTAGTTAACACGCCCCACGCGGGCCGGTCAACGACTTGACAGCCTTGTGAATCATTTCACAAGACGGCCTTCTTCTCCGTTGTAACAAGTGCACGCTCCTGAGCGATCACCGCGTCGATGATCCCGTATTCCTTCGCTTCCTCCGCGCTCATGAAGCGATCGCGGTCGATATCCCGTTCAATTTGTTCCACCGGACGCCCCGTGTGTTTCGCCATCAGCTCGTTCATCTTCGCGCGCAGGTACAGGATCTCGCGCGCCTGAATCTCGATGTCGGCCGCGGTGCCCTGGGCGCCGCCGGACGGCTGATGGATCATGATCCGCGCGTGTGGCAGCGCCATGCGTTTGCCGGGGCCGCCCGCCGCGAGCAGGAAGGCGCCCATGCTCGCCGCCATCCCCATGCAGATCGTGCGGATCGGGGCGTTCAGGAACTGCATCGTGTCGTAGATCGCCATCCCCGCGCTGACGCTGCCGCCCGGAGAGTTGATGTAGATGTTGATGTCGCGCTCGGGATTGTCCGCATCGAGAAAGAGCAGCTGGGCAATGATGATGTTGGCGACATCATCGTTGATCGGCGTGCCGAGGAAAATGATGCGGTCCATGAGGAGCCGCGAGAAGATGTCGTACGTGCGCTCGCCGCGGCTGGACCGCTCGATGACGTACGGAGGATAGATGGACATCTGCGATTCTCGTTCAGAGAGAAAAAAGTGAGCGTCCGGAAATATCCGGCGCTACGCGTGCTCTATCAGGTTCTTCTCACTCAGCCAGGCGAACACTTTGTCCTCGGTGATGCTCCGCTCGAGCTCCTTGAGCCGCCCAGCCTTTTGCAACGACGCGTAGACCTGACCGGGCTCCGCACCGCGCTTCTTCGCCACGTCCGCGACACGTTCATCGATGTCGGCTTCCGTAG
>DATHJR010000465.1:0-5990 GCA_035286525.1 Gemmatimonadaceae bacterium
GCAGCGCGGTGCGCGCGAGCAGCGCGCCCGCGAGCGCGGCGGCGTGGACGGCATTGGGAACTCCGAACGCCGTCCAGCTGTGGCCTCCAGCGCCCCGAAACTGAATTCGAAATCGTCGCGAGCCCAGCGCTCGATGCACGATGCGCTCATCGCCAGCGCCGTCGAGCGCGATGGCCGCGGCGGCGCGGCTCATGGTGGTAGTGAAGAGCTCCTTGGCTCCCCGAAGATCGCCCGCGCCCTCCTCGCCGGTCGTCGCCGCGAAGACGACGGGTGCGCGCGTGCGGAGACGCGTCCCATCGATCGCGCCCGCGAGCGCGAGCATGGCCGCGAGGCCGCGCCCGTTGTCGCCGATTCCGGGGCCGACGAGCCTCGGGCCTTCGTGCTGCACTTGGAGCGGCACGCCGCGCGGGAAGACGGTATCGAGGTGCGCGCAGATGACCACCGGCGCGCAATCTTCGGCGCCGGCGCGGGTGCCGAGCACGTTGCCGGCGGCATCGCTGCGCACGTCGCTGAGGCCCAGGGCGCGAAATCGGGACGCGATCCAGGCGCCTCGCTCTCCCTCTTCCCCCGTCGGCGCCGCGATCTCGGAAATCGCGATCTGTGTTTCGATGGTCGCCGCGTCGGAGCTCTCGAGGACGGCGCGAGCGTGCGCGAGCGCAGGCGCGTCCCAGAGCACACGAAGTTGGGAGAGTGCTTCCATGCCATTGAATTGCGCGCAGTTGCGCTCAGGCGCAAGTGGCGCGCTCTGCAACCAGCCATTGTCAGCCGGGCCGTGGCCCCTGCAACATTCGTTGGCTGGATCGTCCCGATTCGGGACGCACGGATGTTTCCGTCTCCCCTGGTATCACATGCAGGAGCACGAGCTCATCTACGATTGGAACACACGCTCCCCGGCCTTCCAGTGGGAGCAGTGTCACGTGGAGCTCAACGACGAGACGCTGCGGGACGGGCTGCAGTCGCCTTCCGTCATCGATCCGCATATCGACGACAAGAAGGCACTGCTGCACTTGATGGTGGACCTCGGAATCGCGGCCGCGAACATCGGGCTTCCGGGCGCCGGCCCGCGCACCCGCGCCGACACGCTCGCCCTCGCGCGGGAGATCGTGAGCGCCCGGCTGCCGATCTCCGCGAACAGCGCGGCGCGCACGCTCGTGACGGACATCGAGCCGATCGCGCGCATCGCGCAGGAAGCCGGATTGGCGATCGAGGCCGGTACGTTCATCGGCTCGTCGCCGATTCGGCAGTACGCCGAGGACTGGACGCTCGAGAAGATGGTGCGGGTGAGCGAGGACGCGGTGAAGTTCGCCGTGGGCGAAGGGCTTTCCGTGATGTTCGTAACGGAGGACACGACGCGTGCGAAACCAGAGACGCTTCGCGCGCTGTACGGCGCCGCGATCACGTGCGGGGCGCGGCGCGTCTGTCTCGCCGACACGGTCGGACACGCGACGCCTGACGGCGTGCGCGCGCTCGTGCGCTTCGTGCGCGAGGAGATCATCGCGCCCGCGGGGATCGCGGTGAAGATCGACTGGCACGGGCACCGCGACCGCGGCAACGGCCTGGCGAACTGCTTCGCCGCGATCGAGGCCGGCGTCGATCGCGTGCACGGCACCGCACTCGGCATCGGCGAGCGGGTTGGGAACGCGGAGATGGATCTCCTTCTCATCAATCTTCGCCTGCTTGGCGCGCATCACCACGATCTCCACCGGCTCCCCGAGTACACCGCGCTGGCCTCGCGCGCGCTTGGCGTCGCGATTCCGCCGAGCTATCCGGTGGTCGGCGAGGATGCGTTTCGTACGGCGACGGGCGTGCACGCGGCCGCGATCGCGAAGGCGCACAAGAAGGGCGACGCGTGGCTCGCGGACCGCATCTATTCTGGCGTCCCAGCAGGCGACTTCGGTCTCTCGCAGCGAATCGACGTCTCTCACGTGTCGGGGATCTCGAACGTCAAATCGTGGCTCGAGGCGCACGGCCACGACGCGAGCGACGAGCCGCTGTGCCGGCACATTCTCGATGCTGCGAAGCGTGCGACGCGCACACTCCGGGACGACGAGGTCACTGCGCTGGTCGCCGAACACAAACGGATCGCGGTCACGGCGTGAGTGCATCGTTCTCCGCCGTCCTGGGCGGCTACCTCGATCTCCGTTGGCGCCTCAATCCGGTGGAGGCGACGTTCCACGGCCTCCCGGAATTCGACGGGCTGTTCGCGCAATACGACGCGGAGTCGGTGCGGGAGCAGCTGGCCGCGCTCGTGAGTTACGAGAATGCGATCGAGGAGGCCGACGCGGAAACTCTCGCGGAGGAGATCGACCGCACCGCGGTGCTGCACTCGCTCCGGCACGACATGCTGCTGCTCGGGAAGGAGCGCCAGTTCGTGCACGATCCGGCGTATCATCTCCTTCACGCGGTGAACGGGATTTTCCTGCTCCTTGCGCGCGAGCCCGACAACTCGTCCGATCGAGCGGTGTCGCTGCTCGCGCGACTCGATGCGCTGCCGGCATTTCTCGAGACGGCGGTCGCGGTGCTCACGGAGCCCGATGCGATTTTCGTGGACATGGGGCTATCGATGATTCCGGGCGCGATCGCACTCATCCGGGATGGGCTCGACGACCCCGCGCTCGAGCTCTCGATGCTCGATCCCCTCGAGCTGGAGGGCGCGCGCATGCGGGCGATCGAGTCGCTCGAGGCATTCGGCGAAGCGCTCGAGGAGATGAAGTCGCGTGCCGGCGATCACTTTGCGATCGGCCGCGAGCTGTTCGATCGAAAGCTCCACACGGCGCACATGATCGCCGACAACGCGGACGAGGTGCTGCGCTTTGGCGAGCGGCTGGGCGTGAGTGCGATCGCGGAGCTCGAGCAGATCGGGGCGGAGATCGATCCGCGCGCGCACTGGAAGGAGATCGCCGCGCGGCTCCGCGCCGACATGCCGAGTCCCGAGAGCGCGCTGGACGAGTACCGGGAGGCGATGGAGGCCTCGCGCCATTTCACGATCTCGCGCCACCTCATGCCTGTGCCGGATGTGACGTTGGAGGTGGTGCCGACGCCGGGATTTCTGCGGCCGCTCATTCCGCTCGCGGCATACCAGGGGCCGGGCGCGTTCGACACGGTGCAGCGGGGACTCTTTCTCGTCACGCTGCCCGAGGACGGAGAGTCGTGGCGCGCGCATTGCCGCGCGGAGTTGCCGAGCACCGCACTGCACGAGGGAATTCCGGGACATCACTTGCAGATGTCGATTGGAAATCGGCTGCCAAGTGTGCCGCGGCGCGTGCTGTCGACGCCGGCGGCGCGCGAGGGATGGGCGCTGTACTGCGAATCGCTCATGGCCGAGATGGGCTTTCTCGACTCCGCCGCCGAGCGATTCTTCCAGGCGCACCATCTCCTGTGGCGCGCCATTCGTGTGATCCTCGACGTGTCGCTGCACACCAAGGGCATGTCCATGCCTGACGCCGCAGCGAGACTTCGCGAGGAGCTCGGGTTCGAGCCGCACATCGCGGAGGCGGAGGCGAAGCGATACTGCGCGTACCCGACCTATCAGTTGTGCTACGCCGTGGGAAGGCGTGACATTCTTGCCTTGCGCGAAGATCTGCGAAGGGCGCGGTCCGGTGAGTTCACGCTCGCGACCTTTCACGAGGAGCTTCTGCAGTACGGCGCGTTGCCAACTGCCCTGGCGCGCTGGGGAATGGGATTGGCGGCTGTGGAGTAGTGTCCGAACACTCAAAGGAGAGCGTACATGTGGCGTAGAGCGATAGCAGGAACGATCGCGATCGGCGTGTCGATAGGATGCAACGGCGACAAGAAAGCCCCCGCGGCAGATACGACTGCGGCGACGCCAGCGGTGGCAACGAAGCCGGCGCAGACCGACTTCACGACCGGAGGCCCGTATCTCTTCGTGTCGAACGAGGATGGGAACGATGTCACCGTCATCAGCGCGAAGACGGACAGCGTGGTCGCCACGCTCGTGCCGGGGCAGAGGCCCCGTGGCGTGCGCGTGAGCCCGGATGGGAAGTCTCTGATTGTCGCCGTTAGCGGATCGCCCAAGGCGGGACCCGGCGTGGACGAGAAATCCCTTCCCCCCGCGGATCGAACGAAGGACGGCATCGCGCTCATCGACCTGGCAACAGGACAGAAGGTGGCGAATCTCCCTGGGGGAATCGATCCGGAGGCGTTCGCGATCTCGAGCGACGGCTCCGCGATCTACGTCTCGAACGAGGATGGGGGATCGCTCACGCTCATCGACGTCGCATCGCGGAAGATCATCGGGACCGTGAAGATCGGATCTGAGCCGGAGGGCGTGCAGATCCATCCGGACAACAAGGTGCTCTACGCGACCAACGAGGGAAGCGGCACGGTGTCCGTGCTCGACCTCAAGACGAAGAATATCATCGCCACCTTCCCGACGGGGAAGCGTCCGCGCGGCATCGCGTTCACGCCCGACGGAAAGAAGGCGTACATCACGAACGAGGTTGGTGGGACGGTCACCGTCGTCGATGCGAAGCGGAACAAGCCGATCAAGAACCTCAAGATTCCCGGCGAGGGCGCGAAGCCGATGGGAACGGCGATGGCCCCCGACGGCAACCATCTCTACATCACGACAGGCCGCGGCGGCACCGCGGCGGTGATCGACACGAAGAGCGATACCGTGGTGACGACATTCCCCGTCGGCAAGCGGCCGTGGGGGATCGCGGTATCAGCGGACGGTAAGTGGATCTACACGGCGAACGGCCCGTCGAACGACATCTCGGTGATCGACGCGAGCACGAATCAGGTAGTCAAGCACATTCCCGGCGGGAAGTCGCCCTGGGGCATCGCCATCTCGAAGTAATGCCCACGAGCCGGAGGCCCTAGCAGCAACGGTTGCCGGTTCCCTCGTAGCGCGCCCGTTCCTGCTCTCGTGCGAACTCCTCGCGCGAGAGCGGTTTCGTATCCGGATGCCTCGCGCGGAGATGGGCCAGGTATCGCGCGTAGTCCGGCGCGCCGATGATCGCGCGCACCGCCCGCGAGATGCGGCCGATGAGCGCGTGAGGATCCTTCACTGCGTCAGTGCGCGGCGGCTGCATCGCGCGGGTGCGCTATCGTGCGATCGAAGAGCTCGTAGATTCGGCGGTACTCGTCCTGCCAGCTCGTCGTGCGAACAAAGTCGTGGCGTTCCACCGGATACACCGCGAGATCCCAGTTCGTCTTGCCGAGCTCGATCAGCCGTTGCGTGAGCCGCACGATGTCCTGGAAGTGCACGTTATCATCGACCATGCCGTGCAGCATGAGAAGCGGATCCTTCAACCCGTCCGCGAAGTAGATCGGCGAGGACAGCCGGTAGGCAACGCTGTCCTTCTCCGGCGTGTTCAGAATGCGTGAGGTGTAGCCGTGATTGTAGTGCGCCCAGTCGGTGACCGAGCGAACGGCGGCGCCGGCGCCGAAATGGGGTGACTCCGTGAACAGCGCCATCAGTGTCATGAAGCCACCGTAGCTCCCGCCGTAGATGCCGATGCGCTTCGGATCGATACCGTATTTGTCGTGCAGATACTTCGACCCGTCCACCTCGTCCTGCAAGTCGCGCCCGCCCATGTGGCGGTAGATGGCAGTGCGCCAGTCGCGCCCGTAGCCCGCCGATCCGCGATAGTCGATGTCGATCACCACGTAGCCCTTCGACGCGAGATAATGGTTGAACATGTACTCGCGAAAATAGTAGGACCAATAATGGTTGACGTTGTGCAGATATCCAGCGCCATGCACGAAGATCACCGCGGCGCCGTTCGGCTGCGCCTTCATGTCACTCGGATGATAAATGCGCGCCGGCACCTGCACGCCATCGGATGCCGGGACCATCACGATCTCCGGCGCGAGCCACGGGAAGCTCAGCCACTCCGCGGTTGGCGATAGCGTGAGTCGCGACTCGGCGGCTCCCGGCTGATTGCGCATCACGTAGAGCTCGGGTGGCCGATTGGATGTCGAGTAAACGTCGGCGAGAAGCTGGTCGTTCGGGGAGACGACGACGG
>DATHJR010000466.1:0-3162 GCA_035286525.1 Gemmatimonadaceae bacterium
GATCCTTATCATCCTCTGGAAGTGGCAGGACTCGCGGGGCGGTGAGCCAAATGAAATCATCAAGATCTCGACCGGCGCGTGGATGGCGTGCGCTGCCAACCTGCTGCTCTTCGTCGCCTGCTCGATCAGCGATCGCGTGAACGTGATCTACCCGATCATCTACGACATCCTCCTCGGCGTCGCCTTCCTCTATTACTGGCCAACGCTGCTGGCACTCGTCTCACGCGCCGCGCCGGCGGGACTCAAGGCGACGCTCATGGGCTGCGTCTTCCTCACGCTCTTCATCTCGAACATTCTGATCGGCTGGATCGGTGGATTCTACGAGCACATGACGCCGGCGATGTTTTGGGCGATGGAGGCTGCGATCGCAGCCGTTGGCGGGTTGCTTGCGATGTTGCTCAACAAGCCGCTGAGCCGCAGGCTCGAGCACCAGCCATCGCGCTCGGAGCTATAGCACTCAGCGTCCGATCCAGTAGTTGACCTTCACCTGGAACAGGTTGATCGGCTTGTCGCGGAAGATCGCGGACGCCGCGCTGCCGAAATCGAAGGTTCCTGCCGCGTCGGATCCCGTGCGCTGCTGCGTCCACACGAAGTACACCGTTGAGCCGGGGCGGTATTCCCATCGCAGCACCGCGCTGCCGCGCAGCGAGCGCGTGGTGAAGTCGGGATCCGAAAATGTGAAGGGGGCCGCGGGCCCCACGCCGTCGGGATCCACCGTGTACGACGCGCCCGCTTGCGGCGAGGCCGGCGTCCGCAGGATCGTGCCGGTGTCCACGCCGTACACGAGCTTCTTCACCGTTCGCGGCGCCGCAAACTCGCGGAACGATGAGTACGCGCCGCTCGCGATGAACGGCTGCACGAACAGCTGCAGCGTGAGATTCGGCGAGAAGGTCCAGTTGACGCGCGTGTCGAGCGAGATCGTGCGCGTCTTGATGTACGCGAACACGTAGCGATTCCCGAAGAAAGCCACATCGGTCGAATCGGGAACGGTCCTCACGTACTGCGCCGCATCCTCATCCCTCTGAATCGTCGGCGAGAGCTGCACGAACATGCTCGCCATCGGCTTGAATGCGATGCCTGGTGAGAGCGTGAGCGTGCGCGTCGGCGAGTCGACGCCGTGCGCGATCTCTACGGTCATGTCGAGCACCGCGCGTTTGCGCGCATCCGTGGATAGCTGGAAGTGCTCGAAGTTGTATCCGGTGTGCTTCACCACTGGGCCGCCGCGCGTGAGGCGGTCGTCATCGAGCGTGGGCTTGTAGATCCAGAACGTGCGCAGATTCCAGTAGTTCGGGAACTCCATGCTGTAGAACGCGTGCGGCTCCTCGTCGGTCTCGAGCCCGTCGTACGTGTACTGCCGCTGCTCGCCGACGATCGCGTCGATGCTCCGGTACCACTTGGTCGGTAAGGTCCACTGTCGAGCGAGGTTCGCGTTGAACCACTTGTAGTCCGCGCGGTCGAGATACGCGAGGTCGTTCACCTCGAAGCCGGGGCTTCGCCAGTTCTGCATCAGCTCCCAATGCCAGTTGCCGCCGTCCTTCGCGAGGCGTGTGTAGAATCCGTAGCCGTGCAGCGCCGTCGCCAGCGTGTCGTACGACGCATCGAAGAAGCCGCCGCCGTGCTCGTTGCGATCCGGACGCTGAAAGTAGTGCGCGCTCGAGCGCTCCGTCGCCGCGATCGATGTCGCAGACCCCTCGACGCTCGACAGCACCGCGCTCCCAACCCACGAGTAGTCGTGATGGTGCCACGTGTGCGACCAGTCCAATCCCATCGCCTCGGCCCTGCTCCGCAGATGGTCCGTGAGCACGGTGTCGTCGAGCCGGCGCGCGGTCGACGTCAACGCGACGCCGATGGCCGAGTTGCCGTTGTTGAGCTCCTTCTGCACGCGACCGACGAAGTAGTTCGAGAGCGGCTCGACCTCCTGCCTGAGCGGCGACGACGATGAGGACGTGAGATACCGCTCAGACTGCGAGCTTGTCACTGCATCGAGCAGCCCCACGATGTAGCCGCTGTTCGTTCTCCCCGTGACCTTCGCGGCACCCACGATCGGCGTGTAGTCGGGCGCATCCGCGAACGTCGACTGCCCCTGCACGTAATCGGACAGCTGCGGCAGGCGCCCGATGCGGCGCGAATAGAACACGCTAAGGCTGGACGCGTTGCTGCAGAAATTACAACTGAACCCGCCGAAGCTGAACGCGCTCGAGCCCGCGATGAAGAACGGGCGCTTCTCGTCGTAGAACGTCTCGAAGGGCGAGAGGTTGAGCGTCGCCGGATCCACTTCCACCTGGCCGAAGTCCGGGTAGAAGGTGGCGTCGAGCGTAAGATTCGATGTGAGCAGATATTTCACGTCGCCACCCGCGCGAAACCGCGTGTCGTGGCTGCCGTGAAAGGGATCGTTCCCGTCGGCCTGCTGCACCTGCTCGCCCGTGAGCACGTAGGGAAGAATCTCCAGCTGTCGCGGGCGTGACTCGATGCGGATGCCGTCCACCGTGCCGAAGTACGCCGGACCGCCCGGGTCGTTGCGTCGCCAGAACGACCACATGTCGCGCTCGTTGAGCCTGTCCTCGTAGCGCCAGATCTGCATCCCCCAGAGCTGCACCGAATCGCGCGAGAATCGAAGTTGCGAATACGGGATGCGCATCTCCGCGGTCCAGCCCAGCGAATCGATTTTCGTCGCCGCCGTCCAGATGGGATCCCACCCCTGATCGCCGTTGAGCTGATCGCCGCGCACCCCGGCCGGATTCACCTCGAACAGCGCCTCGTCGCGGTGATTGTGATAGGGATCGAGCACCACGACGAGCTTGTCCGTGGTGAGCGAATTGAACGATCCGTTGTTGCCATTGGCATCGAGGAGCTGATCGCGGCGCGCGAGCGGCGCGCGCACACCACGCGCGCCGAGTGGCTCAAGCATGCGCGCGCCGATATAGATCGCCTCATCGTCGTAGAGCAGGCGAATCTCCGTGGGGAGCGACGCCGGCGCACCCTCCTGCGGCTGATACTGTCGCAACCCCGTGATCGGCGTAGCGGCACGCCACGCCGAGTCGTCGAGACTTCCATCGATCTCGATCGCACCAACGCGGCGCGCGGCGCGGGCCACCGGTGCCACAGGTGCGGCCGCGCGCACGCTGTCGGCGTGCTGCGCGCGCGCGGGAACGCAGATCGTGG
>DATHJR010000467.1:0-3234 GCA_035286525.1 Gemmatimonadaceae bacterium
GTACTGAGGGAATCACGGCAGTCGGGCTCTCGGGTGAGGATGGATCGCTCATCGTGGCGCGCGTGCTGGACGCCGAGCGGTTCGGGCAGGTGGGAGTGCCGGTGGGGGTGAACGAGGGGGTTCTTTGCGCGCTGCTCGCGGGCGGATATCTGCCCGTGATCTCGCCGCTCGCGCGCGATTACGAGAGCACGAGCGGCGGCGCGCTCAACGTGAATGCCGACGATGCGGCGGCGGCGATCGCGCACGCGATGGGTGCGGACGAGCTGCTGCTCGTCTCCGACGTTCCGGGGGTCGTCGTCGATGGCATCGCCGCGGCGACGCTGTCGAGCGACGAGGCGGCGCAGGCGATCGAGAACGGAATCGCGACGGAGGGGATGGCGACAAAGCTTCGCGCGGCGCTCGACGCGCTCCGGCGGGGAGTGCCGGCGGTGCGCATCGGCGGGCTCGACGCGCTGCTCGACCCGACGCTGGGCACGACGCTCCTCGCAACGCCGCAGCTCGCATGACGGCGCTTCCCGTGGTCATGGCCGGCACGCCATCGGCGGTGCAGGCGGATGCGGCGCTGCTCCCCGTGTACAAGCGCTTTCCCATCGAGGTCGTGCGAGGGGAGGGGATGCGGCTCTTCGACGCTGACGGTCGGAGCTATCTCGACTTCACGAGCGGCATCGGCGTCAGTGCGCTGGGATACGCGGACGCGGGGATCGACGCCGCGGTGCGCGGTGCGCTCCAGAGCGGCGTGCTGCACATGTCGAATCTCTTTCACACGGCGCCCGGCCCGGCGCTCGCCGAGGCGTTGGTTGCGCGGTCGTTCGCGTCGAGCGTGTTCTTCTGCAACTCCGGCGCGGAGGCAAACGAGGGCGCGTTCAAATTCGTGCGCCGATGGGCGCGTGACGAAGGCGGCGGGGACAAGCACGAGATCGTGGCGCTGCGCGGCGGATTTCACGGCCGCCTGTTCGCCACGCTCGCGGCGACGGACCGTCCGCAATATCGCGCGCCGTTTCGCCCGCTCGCGGGCGGCATCTCGATCGCCGAGCGGGACCTGGGTGAGCTCTCGCGCATGCTGGACCGGCGAACGGTTGCGGCGGTGATCGTCGAGCCGGTGCAGGGCGAGGGCGGCGTGCGCGTGCTCGAGCCGGCGTTCCTCAGTGGGCTGCGGGAGCTGACGCGCCAGCGGAATGTCGCGCTGATCTTCGACGAGGTGCAGTGCGGACTCGGTCGCACGGGGTGGCTGTTCGCGTACGAGCGTACCGATGTGGTGCCGGATGTCGTGACGCTCGCGAAGCCGCTCGCTGGCGGGCTTCCGATGGGTGCGGTCCTCGTGTCGCGGGAGATCGCGGCAACCGTGCAGGCGGGCGACCATGGGACGACGTTCGGCGGCGGACCGTTCGTCGCGACGGTGGCGAAGCACGTTTTCGACCGGTTGTCGGACCCGGCGCTCCTCGCGCGGGTGCGCGAGAACGGCGCATGGCTCGGCGAATCACTGCGCGCGCTCGCGAAGCGGCGCGCGGAGATTCGTGCGGTGCGCGGCGTGGGATATCTCTGGGGGGTCGACGTGACGCGTCCGGCGGGCGAGATCGTGGCGAATGCGCGCGAGGCCGGACTTCTGATCCTCACCGCGGGCGACTACACCCTGCGGCTGATGCCGCCGCTCATCGCCACGCGCGAGGAGCTCGCGCGCGGCCTCGAGCATCTCGAGGGAGCACTCGCGTGAGGGAGCACATCACGCTGCGCATCGCCCAGTCCGCCGACATCGACGCGATCGTAGCGCTCGTGAATGATTATGCATCGGACAGTGTGATGCTGCCCATTGGCGCCGAGCGCGTGGCGCTCGCACTCGACGATTTCGTCGTGGCAGTCGACGCGCGCGGCCGCGTGCGTGCGTGCGGGGCACTCAAGGAATACTCGCCTTCGCTGGCGGAGGTGGCGTCGCTCGCGGTGGCGCGCGATGCGCACGGAGGCGGAATCGGGCGCCGTGTGGTGGCGGAGCTCGAGGCGCTCGCGCGCATGCGCGGCATCGACGAGCTGTTTGCGCTCACGCTGACAGCCGGATTTTTTGAGTCCATCGGGTACGTGGTGACGGAGCGGGCACGCTATCCCGAGAAGATTCGGCGCGACTGCGCGTCATGTCCGCGACGGTTCGGCTGCAAGGAGCTGTGCGTCGCGCGGATGTTGCGGGCTGACACGCTGGAGTACGCGGCGTAGGACAGTTCGCACCCGCGGTGACCGGACTCACCAATTGGAAAAACGCATTCCGCACAAACGTTCTGCGCCCCCATTCGTCTGATAGCTGGTGGGCGGGGAGAACTATTCTCCGATTGTAGCGGTTTGCCTTACGTACTTCTTGCACAGAAGGGATGACCGGCATCTGCCGGACCTGTCGTTCGTGCGCCTGCCGATCATTTCGGGCGCTCGAGTGCCGGGACTCATGAACAGCTTGGAGGGTTCGTTATGAAGCGTTCGGCCATCAGTGCCGCCATTCTGGGGCTTGTTTTTTCCGCGACGGCTTCGACCGTCTCCGCGCAGGCGATCGTCAGCAGTCCGGTGCGCTTCGGGATCATGGGGGGCGCGACATTTCCGCTGAGCGATCTGAAGGATTTTCAGAAGACCGGCTGGAATGCGGGCGCGCTCGTCACGATCGGCGTGCCGTTGGTGCCGGTGAGCTTTCGCGTCGATGGTCAGTGGCAGCAGATGAATTCGAAGTCCGGGGTCGACGCGCCGGCGAATCTCCGGATCATCGATGGGACGGCGAACGTCGTCTACACGTTCGGCGCCGCGCTGCCGACGAAGTTCTATCTCATTGGCGGAGTGGGCGTGTACAACGAGCGCTTCAGTGATCCGAACAGCGACATCCATGCGGACGGAACGAAGTTCGGCTTCAACGGCGGCGTCGGATTCAAGTTTCAGCTGACGGGATTCGCGACGTTCATCGAGGCGCGCTACCACAACGTGATTAACGGAACGGCCGTCGGCGTCGATGACAGCAACGCGAAGTCGGTGCAGTTCGTCCCGGTTAGCGTCGGCATCACCTTCTAGGCGTTCTTCTGTTCACGCGGCGGCGCACACGAAACGCAACGTGCGCGAGCGCAGCGTGAGATGCGGATGATGTGATCGGCGATGGCGATTTGAATCATCGGCTCGAGCTGCCCGCGACTGCGCCGCCCCATTCGGCGCGCGCGACTGCGGGCAGCTTCATGCGTCCCACTTTCGTTCGTCGCGAGCTGCTCTCTCTTCTAT
>DATHJR010000468.1:0-2297 GCA_035286525.1 Gemmatimonadaceae bacterium
GTCTCCCGCCCGATGCCGATGCTCTGAAAGAGGCAGACGGCCGATGACGCACGTTCTCGTCGTCGAGGACAATCGGAACCTGGCGACCGGCTTGCGGAACAACCTCGAGATCGAAGGCTATGCCGTGGTTGTCGCGAGCGATGGCGTGGAGGCGCTTGCCGCCGTGCACGAGCGAACGCCGGCGTTGATCATCCTCGATCTGATGCTGCCCGGCAACGCCGACGGATACCGCGTTCTCCGGACGTTGCGCGAGGAGGGCTACGCGATGCCCGTCATCATCCTGACGGCACGCGGCGAGGAGGCGGAAAAGGTGCGCGGCTTCCGGCTCGGCGCCGATGATTACGTCACGAAGCCGTTCGGTCTGATGGAGCTGCTGGCACGCGTTGCGGCGCATCTGCGCAGGAGCGCCGAGCCGCGCGCCGCCGATCCCGGCGAACGGTTCGTGTTCGGCGACGTCTGCGTCAATCCAGGCACGCGCACGGTCAAGCGTGCCGGCGAGCTGGTGGCGCTGCGCCCGAAAGAGCTCGATCTTCTGCTCGCACTCCTCCAGCACAATGGTCGGGTCGTGTCGCGCACGGAGCTGTTGCGCGAGGTATGGGGATACGAAACGTCGGTCGTCAGCCGCACGGTGGACACCCACATCGCCGAACTGCGCCGCAAGCTCGAACCGGACCCGACGGAGCCGCGCCATCTTCTCACCGTGCGAAAGACGGGATATCGCGTCGAGATGAACGGCGGCTAGGTTTCTGCCGCCCACCGCCTACCGCCCACCGCCTGCCGCCTCCGTGTCCTCGTCCAGCGCTCGACTCGCCACTCGCCGCGTCCATCACGGACGCATCATCGACCTCGACGTCGACACGGTGCGCTTTCCCGACGGATCGATCGGTGACATGGACATCATCCGGCACCCCGGCGCCAGCGCCATCGTGCCCTTTCTCACCTCACCGCTCGACGACGATCCGCAGCTCCTCCTGCTCCGGCAATATCGGTATGCGGCCGGCGGCTACCTCTGGGAGGTTCCGGCGGGGCGCCTCGATGCCGGGGAGGACCCGCATGCCTGCGCCGTTCGCGAGCTACGGGAGGAAACCGGTTGCACCGCCAAGCGTGTCGAACACCTCTACACGATGTTCACGACTCCCGGCTTCACCGATGAAGTGATCCACGTATTCGCCGCGATCGACCTCACTCGAGGGGTGACGAGTCACGAGAGCGACGAGTTCATGGAAGTGGTCCCGATGAAGTTGAGCGACGCGCTCGAGCGGATCAGGGTCGGTGAGATACGCGATGCGAAGACGGCGCTCGCGATTCTCTACGCGGCGCGCTTCGCAACTCTATCCTGAAATCTCCGCTAAAAGGCTACGGCCGAGTGCGCTAACGGCACCTCGGTCATTTCGTCCACCGAGCGCATGTGCAAACGCTTGGGGCTCGCGACGTTGTATAGATGAGGAGACCCGCATCGGAGTCGGCTCAGTCGAAGCCAGCTCGCGACTCATGACTGCGGAGGTTGTCTCGAAATGGCGTCATCGCATTGGGACACAATGCTATCGAAAAGCTCGGAGCTGCGCGAGGTAAGTCGCGTAAGATGTTGAAGCACCGATGGTTGTGAACTTATAGATCGAGGAACGAAAACGGCACGCTGGGTGCTTTATGAAGAGCGTGCAGAGAAAACTCGAAACGGAGGGACCAACACACGACTCTGTGTTGTCAAACTACCGTACCCTGTCTCGGGTGAACCCGGGGGGAACGTACAATGGCTGAGATCGCGATGAAGCGACCGGTGCTGAAACCCGGATCGGCAGTCAGGGAGCAGCTACGCGCGCTGGACGATGCCGGTGTCGTGACTGCGTTCCTGGGTGGAGAGGAGCGGGCGTTCGAAGAGTTGGTGGAGCGGTATCAGGGGCGGCTGCTGAACTTCGTGTATCGCACGATCGGCGACCGCGAAAAGGGTGAGGACCTCGTTCAGGAGGTGTTCATCCGTGTCTATCGCCACCTGCATCGCTTCGATCGCTCGAAGAAATTCTCGACGTGGATCTACACGATCGCGTCGAATCTGGCGAAGAACGAGCTGCGCAATCGGTCGCGTAATCCGCTCGTCCTCTTTCAGACCATTCGGAAGAGCTGGCAGGACGACGATCGCCCGCTGCAATTCGAGGATACGACGGCACGTCCCGATGACTTGTTCCGGAAGCGTCATCTGCGCGCCCTGGTCGAGGAGTCGGTGTCGAAGCTGCCGACGCACCACCGCGAGGTGTTCGTGCTGCGCGAGCTGGAGGGAAAGTCGTACGAGGAGATCGCCG
>DATHJR010000469.1:0-2413 GCA_035286525.1 Gemmatimonadaceae bacterium
TGCAGCGCCCCTCGTTCTACCGCCGCCCACCGCGATCGCCGTGACTGACAGAGTCTGGCGCTGGATGACCCGCGCCTTCGACGCGCACTCTACGCCGCCGCCCTCGCCCTAGCTCGCCCAATCACTTCGTATACACGCCGAGAATCTCGATCTCGTACGGCAGCGGCTCCTCGTCATCCTTGTCGCGTTTCGGCGGCTCCTGAATACGTCGCCAAACCTCGGAGAAATCGATTCTGGGTATCCCGTACACGTGGAGGCGATCGCCCTTCTTGAGGCGGCGCACCGCAATCTCGGGAGGAGTTCCCTCGGCGAGCACCATGCGCAGATGGTCCACCATCAACTTGCCGTCGAGATTGAATGCGGCCGCGGGGACGAACCTCCCGTCACTCACCTTCGACTGCGGGCCGCTGATCTCCATTATGAACTCCACATCATTGTAGAGCCCAGTCTCGGCCACGATCTTCACCGTATTCGAATCGACCGAGATCGTGCACTTCGCCTTCTGATAGATCTCGAACGTTCTATCGGCGCCGCCCGCCTTGAAGCCGTCGACGGTGGTGAACGAGCTGACCGTGCTGAGATGATTTATGCGGGTGACGGGGTGGATCTCGAACACGTGGTCGGGCGTATCGGAATCCAGCGGCTTGAGTGGCTTCCCCTGTTTCTCTTCGCCCGACGATGCGTGCTCGGGCCAGATCCTCCACATGCCGGTGATCTGGAGCGCCCTTCCCGACGAATCGGCCGCATGCACCATGTCGACAGCGGCCTTCTGCTTCGATGCATTGGCGATCTCGGCCACTACTGGCAGGGCCACCTGTGGCGAACGACCCGCGAAGTGGAGATCGCCGTCGATCGGATTCGGGAGTGGTGAGCCCATCGCCTTGTCAACAGTGAACTTCGCGCGTATCTGAACGCGATTTCTGAAGCGCTCGACGAAGTCCGTGTGCACTTCGATCTTTACATGCTTGGGCTTGAACTTGGAGTCGACAGCGAAGTAGGTAATCGTCGCCTGCCGACCGATCCACGCGCAACTCGAGAGAACGGCCGCCAATAGCCAGATCGACATCGACATCGGCATCGGCGATGTGCGCCACGTAATCCTGTTCTCTGACTTGAGCATGATCTGCAGCTCCTTCTGGGTCATTGAGAGTGCGCTCGATGAGCACGTGAAGTATATTCGACGGTCGGGCGTTCCCCTGGATCAGGCGCCGAGCGGCGCGCAGGAAGGATGAGCAAACGCCGCGCCTCGACAAATCGAGGACTAACGCCTCCAAACCTCCGGTTCAGTCATGCTCGAGCATAGCCCGCGCTTTGGCCTTCGCACTGCGGAACGCGTGGCACGCGAGCATTTTGGCACGGACGGAATCGCGTCGCAACTGACCAGCGAGCGCGATCAGAATTTCCGAATTGAGCGTGCGGACGGCACTAGCATCGTTCTCAAGATCGCGAACGCACGCGAAGAGCGTTCGCTCCTCGAGGCGCAGCATTCCGCGCTCGCGCACGTCGCCTCGCACATCGACATCACCCCGCGCGTGCTGCCCGCCGCAAGCGGTGAGTCGCTCGTGCGTGTCGCGAGCACAGATGGAAAGGAGCATCTCGCGTGGGCCGTCTCCTGGCTCCCCGGACGGCCCTTCGCGCTCGCAGCGCATCGCTCGGCATCGCTCCTCGAGAACTTCGGGCGCGGCATCGGGACGCTCAGCGCAGCGCTGGCGGACTTCGATACGCCCGCGATCCATCGCGATTTCTACTGGAATCTCGCGAACGGACGCGCGATGGTGTCGCGCCATCGAGCGCTCGTATCCGACCCCGAGCTCGGCGGCGCGGTCGACACGCTGGTCGCCACGTTCGACGCGCGCACTGCCCCGCTCCTCGACTCCCTTCCCCGCGCCGCGGTTCACGGCGACCTCAACGATCGCAACGTCCTCGTGGGCGGCGGCTCCGACGTTGAAATGCGCGACCAGTCGGTCACCGGCATCGTCGACTTCGGCGACATGACGCACAGCTTTCGCATCGCCGATCTCGCGATCGCGATCGCCTACGCCATCCTCGGCTCCTCCGATCCGCTCGGCGTGGCGGCGCCGATCGTGCGCGGCTATCGCGAAACGATGGTGATCGCCGACCCCGAGCTCGCGGCGCTGTTCGGGCTCGTCGCCATGCGCCTGTGCACGAGCGTCTGCATCGCCGCCGATCAGCAGCGCCAGCGCCCGGACAACGACTACCTCGGCGTGAGTCAGCTTGCCATCGCGCACATGCTTCCGCTCCTCGCCGGCATTCCGTTCTCGCTGGCCGAGGCGGTGTTTCGAGAGGCTGCGGGCGTTGTGATCGTGCCGGCCGCCGCGCGTGTCGCGGACTTTCTGGCGCGCTCGGGGTCGATCGCGCCCGTGCTCGCGATCGACCCGCAGCGCGAGCCGAG
>DATHJR010000470.1:0-12474 GCA_035286525.1 Gemmatimonadaceae bacterium
ACCCCATCATCAAATCCGACATGGCTGATCGAAACGAGCCGGGTCTCGGGTCGAAGCGCCTGGAGAACGTCATTCACGACGTCGCCCTCGCGTCGGACAGCTTTGACCTTTAGCCCTTCCCTCGCCTCCATCGGAGCCCAGGTGGCCCAGTGGACCGGGAAGTCGCCCTCCAAGACCAGAACCTCGTCGCCAGGTCGCCAGGTCTGGCCGAGGGCGACGATGGCCGCACCAGGCCCGGCGCCCGTCGTCAATGCGATGTCGCCGGCCCTCGCGCCCAGCAGCTGCGCCAGCGACGAGCGCACACGGTCGGATGCATCGAAGAAGCCTGCCGCATCCCCGCCGACCGGTTGACCCTTCAATGCCGCCGACGCGCAGGCCGCCGCGACCGCCATACGCGGCATGGCGGCGTGCCCTGCGAAATTCAGGAAGGTTGCTCCTCCAAGATCGGCCCAGGCAGTGGCGGCGCGATCGATGTCAGCCGGCTTGTAGGACTCGGAGAGTTCTGTGCTCATCGCTATGCGGGCTTCTCATCCGGCGCTGCTCTGCGCTCGCGGCTCGAATCTGCTTCACTGCGAAATAACAATTTCACTTAAAGACAAGTTCACGAGTCACTTCAGTGCCCAGAACTTTTCTGATCTCATTCCGGTGCACTCTGGCCTGGTTCTGACACGCGCTGTTACAGATTACTTTTTCGGTCACTGCTTCAAACGCGTCGGCTTGATCGCCGATGTCCCCGGCATAAGCCGCCATGTTCTTAAAGGTAATCTCGAGATACACGTTGGGCTGATCCGGTGATTTTGGAGAGGCCTGGAAGACCTTGTAACCGATGATCAGCCCGGCTTTCTTCGCGGCTTCCATGGTCGGCACCCATGTCGAAGTCACCCATGCCATGTACTCATCAAAGTGCCCGTACTCAACGTGTATGTAGTCCATCTCAGTGACCGGGCCGTAGCTATACGCGCGCTCATCCTGGGCACGTGCATTAAGCGAAAGCGAGGAAGCGGCGAGAGACGGTGCGCCCAGACCCGTGGGCCCGCCAACGGGCACCAATGTGGCGCCAGATACAACTGTAGAGCGCATGAGCGAGGTGTCGCGAGTGCGAATCCCGTCCAAGAATGTCGTGACCGCGGCGACAATGGCGCGTTCGTCGCTTTGAGCGCGCGCGGGAGTGGCGGCGAGCAGCGAGGCGATCGCCACGGCGACAAGTACGGTCGAGCGGCCGATGAGCGAGTTCATGATTTCTTTTCCTCAACTTGGGTAGGGACTAACACCTGTTCGTGGACATGGTATTCGGGCAACCGTGCGCGCGGACGCGCGCAGGACATTCACCTCGACGGAATCTGAGACTAGTTTCCTCCGCGCCCGGGCCTCGGCAGCGCTGACGGCGGAAGCATGCCGTTCAGGCGCATGTAGTTCGCGATCTGGCTGTAGTGATCGGCGAGATCGAGCGCGTGGAGGAGCAGCATGTTGACGCGCGTCGACTTCCTCTCGGCACCGCCCAGCGTGAACGAAATCGCATCGGGGAGCGTCGCATCGGTGACCTGTTCGATCGCCTGGTCGCAGAATGCAAACGATGCCTTGAGCTTCGACACGAGCTCGGCCTTTGGCCACGTTGCCTTGACCGAGTCGGGCGTCGACGTGTCCTTGGCGTCGATCGTCGGCTTCATGACGCCGAAGTTGCTGCAGAAGAGGTAGCTGTCGCTCGCGACGTGCTGTGCGATGAAGCCGAAGGTCAGCTGCGCGGGCGTTGGCTTGTAGCCGAACTTCGACTCAGGAATTGAATCGAATGCCTGCGCGATGTTGCGGTGGCTAACCGCAATGCGGCCTTTGAACGCCGCCGTGATCGGGTTGACCTGCGGCGCGGCGGGCTGCTGAGCGGCGAGCGCGACTGGAAGTGCGAGGCTTGCGATGGCGATACGAACTGACTTCATACGGTCTCCGATCAGGGTGCATGCTCCTGGATGCCAGCCATAAGCTGTAGAAGTGATACTTACGGCTGATTCGCACTTGCGTCAAATGCAATCTTTGCAATATCATATTGCTCGACCAGCAACTGGGAGTTCCGTTATGCTCGATGAGATCCGGACGTTCGTCGTCCTCTCCGAGTCAGGTTCGTTGCAACGGGCCGCCGAACGGCTGTGCCTGACGCCCTCGGCGGTCACACGGCAGATCCAGCGCCTCGAAGCGGCATTGAACACGCCACTGCTCGATCGTCGCGTGAAACCGGGGCGGATTACACGTGAAGGCCGCGCGGTGCTCGACGGCGGGCGACATATGCTGCGCATCATGGACGATCTCAAGGCGAGCGGGGCGAAGGACGCCGAGCCAAGCGGAATCTTCCGCGTCGGACTCTCGCACGCGCTCGCGCAACCGAGCCTCGTCGCGTCGATTCAGCGCTTGACGAATCGCTTCACTCGGCTTCAACCGGTGCTGAGCACCGACCTCAGGCCGAAGCTCATCGAGCAGGTGCGGACCGGCGAACTCGATGTGGCACTGGCGTTCCTCGCGGCTGACGACACGGCGCCCGGCGATGTGGCCAGCAGTGTGTTGGCTACAGAACGTCTGGCGTTGGTCAGGGCGAGAGGACCGCAACCTCGCGCACGGCGCAGCAGCAACTCGAAAGATCGCGATCTCGACGCACGCTGGGTGCTCAATCCACCGGGGTGCTTTATTCGTCGGTCACTCGAGGCGAGGTTGCGCGAACTCGGCTTTCCGTTCGAAGTCGCCTCCGAGATCAACAATATCGACATGCAAGTGTCTCTCGTGGCGAGCGGGATCGGCCTTGGGCTCATCCCCGCGCGATTTCTCGCCTCGCATCCGAAGCGCCGGCGGCTCGAGCGAATCACGCGGTCCGGCATCAGCATTGTGGCCTCGATTGTGTTCATGCAAGCCAGCCATTTGGGCCGACTCGAACCCGCTGCGACATTTCTCGAAAAAGAATTTCGCGACCATTTCGCCGAGCGCGATGTTCGTTGATCGCGACGAACTCAACGGGCTGGCAGCGGCGGATCATCGCCTGCGATACGCTCCCGTCAGAGGCGCAGCTCCATGAATACCGCGCTGGAGCGATACCTGTCCATCGTGTCGCGTGGCTGATACATCGTCATGCTGTTTTCGGCATACGGAGTGATTTCAGCGAAACCAGCCGACCTGTAGAGCGCGTGAGCTGCGGACAGGAATTTCAGGCTTTCCAACCGCACGGCCTCGTAGCCGATCGCTCGCGCGTCTGACAGGAGTTGCTGCAGGAGGAGGCGGCCTGCGCCGCCTCCTCGGACATGCGGCTGCACATACATCCTCTGAATTTCGGCGACAGACGGCGTGATGCGTTTGAGACATCCGACTCCGACGTTCGCGTCCTCGCGGCGGATCACGTAGAACCGGCCGCTCGGAGGATAGAACTTCGCCCGATCCTCGATATCCGACGTGACCATCGCATCGATATCGAAAGACAGGCCGTAGGTCGCGGCAGCAGCGCTCGCGATCCATCGCAAATACTCGGCAATCAGGTCCCGCGCGGCTTCTCGCGTTGCCGCATCATCGACGGCAACCAGCTCGATCGTCATTTTATCGGTCCACGATGGGCAAGTACGCGCGCCACGGCCCGATTGCGTCCCGGTACTGTTTCGCCATCACACGGGCGGATTGTGCGATATGTCCCAAGTCGTGCACAACCCAAGTCGCCAACAGTTGCCGGAGCGTGACGGTGCCGAACTCCGGATGCTCTCCATCGAGCGCGAGTTCTGCGTCCGTCAACCGCCAGGCCGCGAGCGTCGCGAGGTTCTCCGCACGCAATCGCCCGAACTCATCGAGGAGGCCGGACAGCGATTTGCCCTGACTCTCGTGGAAGTGTGCGAGACGATCGTACGCCGGAAGGCGGCGGCTCGTACTTTGAGACAGCATGAACCGGGCGCGCGGGATCCAGTTCGCGCGCTCGCCGTGGACGAGGTGGCCGAGGATGACATGCGGGCTCCAAGTTTCGGGCCCTTCCGTTGCGTCAATCCACGCCGTGCCGAGATCGTGCAACATCGCATTCAGCGTCCCGGGCGTGCGTTCGAGGATTGCGATGCCCTGTGTGATGTCGAAGTCCATTGCTCTCTTCCCGTATGATGAGGGACTGCACCTTCAGAGCGGGGGGCGCTACATCATCGACGCGCCAAGCGAACGCACCAACGATGGTGCGAACGGAATGTCTAAGGCTGCTAATCACGTGCGTCAACTGCAATCTTTTCACTATCATATTGCTCAACTAGCAACTGGGATTTTCTTGGTATACTAGCTGAGACTCAGGCGTTCGTCGTCTTGGACGCATCACGTTCGTTACAGCGTTTCGCCGATCATCCTTTGAAAATGGAACCCTCCACGATGCAAACAACTAGCAGACAAACGGCCGAGCATTACACATGGGGAGGTCCGCAGCGGTCGCAGTGTGACGGCTGGCATCTCGTCAAGACACGGGAACTCAGCATCATCGAAGAACTCGTGCCGCCGGGCGCGAAGGAGGTCCGGCACTTTCACGTGCGGGCCCGCCAGTTTTTCTTCGTTCTCGAGGGAGAACTCACGCTTGAAGTGGAGCATCGTGAGTTCGTCGTTCAGGCGCACCAAGGAATCGACATCCCGCCCGGTCAGGCGCATCAAGCACTGAACAAGAGCGAGCACCGCGTCCGCTTTCTCGTCACCAGTCAGCCTCCGAGTCATGGCGACAGAGTCGAGGTGTGAGCGGTCCGCTCTGAATACTGTTTCGCACACGAACACTTCGAAGCATTCCGACGGCATGCGGGCTCGACGCGTGCGGAGCTCGCGGACCGGGCGACGTCGCACGGCTGGCGCTATGTCCGCTCGCGCGACGCGTCCACACGCAACTTCCACCGTTCTGGGCTGTGTACTAGCGCTTCTCTGCGGGCTTTTTCTTTGGCGGGTGCCCGGACACGCTCTGGGGCGGCGGCCATCGGCGGATTCTCGAGAGCACTCTCCGCGCCCCGCACTGGACACAATTCGCCGGCTCCGGAGCAACTTTCTCAGCCGGCGAGCGGGCCAGTACCAAGCTGGCGTTAGCCGTACGAACGGCATCGCCCCATCACGCGGGATGTGACTGGGCGCGACGAGAGAGAGCCGAGCGGCGGCGGCATCTCTGCAATCTTCAGCGGCGTCGAAGGGGTCCAATAAATCGCCGGCAGGCGAAGTGCGACGCTGCGGCTCACAGCCGAATTCGCAGCTCCGTCAGAATATTTTCCGGCTCACGAGCGGCGCTTTGTCCCAAACGGCGACAGGGCAAAAGTCGGTGGGGTTTTTCATTTCGCGCCCGGAGATGATCGCGCAGCAGTCGCTACTTAGTCTGGGTAAACACCTCGCGAATGGCTGCGATTACGACGTCCGGCTGATCAAACTGAATGTATTCCGAGCTCTGGTTGGCGACTACCAGATTCGCGTTCGAGGACAATTGGAGCCACTTGCCCTGAGCTAGCGCGACCTCGTGCTCGTACTTGAGCTCCTCTGGGGACAGCGCGCGAAGCGAGTGAACGCCATGGTTTCCGCTGGTGAGCACACGTATGGGGCGGGAGCCCAACGACTGGCGATGCTGCTGCAGGTAGACCTCATCCCCCGGGAACTCTTCCATTTCGGAGATGTAGGCGTCGTACATCGCAACCTTGGTTTGTGCCAGCTGCAACAGCTTCGCGTTCAATGCCGGTGACCACGCCGCCTCCGGCAACCCGCGGAAGAACTGCTGGGCGCAAGTGCGAGGCGGTCGGCCGGGACGCGCTGGCAAGAGCGGTAACGGCTTGCCTTGGGCGACGGAATCGCGGCACTCGCGCAATTTGACAAGGAAGTTTTTTTGCGATAGATGCTCGCTTTCGCGCATCTCGCTCGGCTCCAAATCGCTGGGGTCAGCCTCGACCAGCACGAGCCCCGCAACCTCCGGCATGTACCGGTCGGCAAACGCGCGGACGTTGTCTCCTCCAAAAGCGCTGCCGACCAGAATGAATGGCCCACTCACGCCCGCGGAGTGCAGCGCGGTGTGCAGCTCGTCGGCGATTTGCATGCTCGTGCGCGGCATCGGACCTGCCTCGCTGAAACCTGCGCCGGCACGATCGTAAGCGCACGCGCGTGTGAAGGTCGCCACGCGCGGCTGCACGACCGACCAGGCCGGAGCCCAGTCTTCCCAACCGGAGTCGAACACGACGGTCGGCGAGCCGCTGCCCATGCAATAGAGATTCAGGCGGTGCGCACCCGCCGGGACGAGCCGCCCGGGGCGCGCGTACACCGTGTCGGCTTGGGCGCCGCTCACCCCAGTTAGCACGACGAGAAGCAGGGACGCCGTAAATGCAGGAGAAAACGGTTTGATCAGGAGTCTCTTAAGACGCAGCGACGCTCCTCGAATACTCTTCATAATGGCCCTCACGGAATCACCTGTTGTTCGGGTCACTCGGCCGCTGGGACTCGAACCCCCAACCTTCTAATCCGCAGGCCGTCAAAATCCTGCGCCAAACCCTGCGAACCGCGCGACCGCTGGCGGGATATGCTGCAAGACGCAGCGTTTCAAGGCGATGATACTGATAGAACGGTATGAGCGGCGTGCTCAGTGAGCAACGCGTTGCAGATAGATGGCGACCCTTTCGTGATTTCGTGTGCAGTTCGTGTGATATCCTGCGCAAGTCGTGGAGCGCTACGACTTCCGACAGACATGGTGCTCGGTGACGGTCCGCCCGTTCTCTGGGTAGCTTGGCCCGTCCACCGTGTACCCCGACTCTGACGTCTTCGTGTACACGGCGCTGCCCTTCGTGCCCGGGAGCAGGTACCCCCACGTCCAAACGTCCTCGCTCCGCGTACCGACCATCGTGAAGTACAAGCCGTCACTCATGGCGCCGAATCGCAGCCACTTCCCATTCCGCGGCTCGTACCCGATGAAGAACTCGCCTTCGACGGCAGCACGGCCCTTCGACGCGGGGAAGTCGTACGTCTGCTTCAGCCAGCGGTTGTCGAGAACGTTGGCGATCGTGGTCTTGTAGGTACCGGAAAAGTCACCCACCGTGTGCGCGCAATTCCAGGTCCCGACGAAGAATTGCGCGAATTGCATTTCCTGCTGCCCCGCCCCTTGCGCTGTCGCGTGCGAAGGCGCCGCGAGGATAGCGGCGACGCTTGCGAGCGCAATGCTGAATCCCTTCATGCGAGCCTCATCGAATGACGTAAGAGGTAGACATTCTACATGCTAGGGTGTAGAATGTCTACATGATAGCCCGCTGTCAACCATGCCTGCCTCGACCATCGTGCATGAGCTAACTCACGCTCGGCGCGAACAATCGCTCCTATGAGTTGCCCCGGACTCCACGTTTACCGAGGCTCGCAACTTTCTTTGCGCAGAAATGTTCTGGAACCGATTAGTCAACAATCAAGGAGATCTCCGTGGAGTGGTTTCGAAAGTTGACGATTAATCAATGGGCAGCATTGTTTACATTGCTGGTTGGCCTATATCTCGTGGCGGTGGAGTGGCTCGACTTGTACCCTTGGACGACGAGCCTTGCGATTACGCATGGTGATAACGGACAGCAATCAATCGATGTAATTACTGGAGTCGTCTTGCTCGCAATGGTGTTCGCCCTTTGGCGGGGAGCACGCACTATTTCAGTTGTATCGGCCCTCCTGCTCGGGTTCTGGATGTGGTTGCAGCTAACCACATGGTGGATCCCGTACTTCACCGGAGCATCGGCTGGATGGACAAGGGTATATGCGAAGTGGTTTGCCGGCACGACTCAGATTCTGCCATCCTCGCCCGGCCATTATCCGCCAGACGCCAACCACTTCGTTTTGCAAGTGATACTCGCCGTAGCCATTGGACTTTGTGTAGCCAGTGCATTCAAAAAGCGAGGCCCGCTAGAGAGTTAGTAAGAATCGGCTAGAGCAGCGAGCGGCGGTCACCTCAACCGAGCGTAATGGACGACCCCTGTTTCCGCCGATAGAATTCCCTGTTCACAGCGAGAACAATTCCCTGGTAGCCGCGCCACGGCGCTTCGTGCGCGGCGCGCAAGCCGCTACGAATCCAGAACATCCGCGCGGGGAGCCGCACCCACGATCGAGGAATTCCCTGATAAGTTCCCTGAAGCAGGGAATTCGCCCCTGAGACGCGTTCGCCCTAGACTTCATCCACCGTCGGCAGGACCGTCATCGATCGGCGGGTCTGCCATTTTTTTGTCCTTTTGCGTGCCCCATGCCCGATCCGCTCGCCCCACCTCGTGTTCGCTTCGCGCCGTCTCCCACCGGATACCTCCACGTGGGCGGCGCGCGCACGGCCCTCTTCAACTGGCTCTATGCGCGCCAGACCGGCGGCGCATTCCTCCTTCGCGTCGAGGACACGGACAAGGCTCGCAGCACCGACGAGAGCGAGCGCGCCATCTTCGAAGGACTCGAGTGGCTCGGCCTCAACTGGGACGAGCACGTCGTCCATCAGGCGCTCGGCCTCCCGCGTCATCAGCGCGACGCGAATTTCCTGCTCGAGACGGGTGCCGCGTACCGATGCTTCTGCACGCAGGCCGAGCTCGAGGCGATGCGGCAGGCCGCGACGGCGCGCAAGGACAGCTTCAAGTACGATCGACGCTGCGATCTGCTCGCGCCCGAGGAGATCATGCGCCGCGTCGAGTCGGGGATGCCGTTCTCGGTCCGCTTCCGCGTGCCCGAGGGCGAAACCGCGTGGGACGATGAGGTGCACGGGCGGATCGCGTTTCCGAACAAGGACATCGAGGACTTCGTCATCCTCCGCTCGGATGGCACGCCGATCTACAATCTTGCCGTGGTCTCCGATGACATCGACATGGGGATCACACTCGTGATGCGCGGTGATGATCACATCTCGAACACGCCGAAGCAGATCCAGCTCTATCGCGCGCTCGGCAACGAGCCGCCGCGTTTTGCGCACGTGCCGATGATTCACGGCATGGATGGCAAGAAGCTCAGCAAGCGACATGGAGCCACTGCGGTCGCGGACTATCAGAACGAGGGGATTCTCCCGGGCGCGATGGTCAACTTCCTCGCGCTCATGGGGTGGTCCCCGGGAGGCGACCGGGAGGTCATGTCGCTCGAGGAGATGATCGCGCTCTTCTCGCTCGCCGGTCTGCAGAAAAAGGCCGCCATCTTCGATACCAAGAAGCTCGAGTGGATGAACGGCCAGCACTTGAGCCGCGCGTCGGCCATGGAACTGGAGCCAAGGCTCACCCCGGCGCTCATCAAGGCGGGAGTGGCGACCGCAGAAATGCTCGAGTCTCGGCGCGAATGGTATCTGGAATTGATCGATCTACTAAAGGTGCGATCACGAACGGTACTGGACATGGTGCGTCAAGCAGCCCCATTCTTTCCCGCGGCGATCGCGTACGACCCGGCAGCCGTCGACAAGCAGTGGAGCGATCGCGAGGCGAGTCTGGCGATCCTGCACGCCGTTCAGGACAAGCTCGCCAAAGTGGATGTCTGGACTCCGCAGTCGCTCGAGGCGGCTCTTCGAGCCCTGGCGGAGGAGCGCGGAGTCGCCGCTGGCAAAATCTTTCAGCCGCTTCGCGTTGCGCTGACAGGGCTGACCGTGAGCCCGGGTATCTTCGAGGTGCTCGTGGCGATGGGGCCCGAGCTCACGATGCAGAGACTGCGCGACGCGTACGATTTCCTGAAGGCGGTAGCGGCGTGATGTGCCACGGCCCGTCTCGAGATAGCGGAACAGGAGTGCCGGTATTCCCGCGAGGGAATTCCCGGGCGGTTTTACTTGCACGGAGGAGAGCATGCCGGACACGTTGAGCGCTGTCGAGCAGAAGGTGTATCACTATCTGATCGACTTCCTCACCGCCCACACGTATCAGCCGAGCGTACGCGAGATCGGAAGGCACTTCCACATCAAGTCGACGAAGACAGTGTCGGAGCTCCTTCACTCGCTCGAGCGCAAGGGATACATCGAGCGCGACCCTTCGCGTTCACGTGGCGTTCGGCTGCTCGGCTATGAGTCCGCGCGGCGCACGCAGCCGATTCCCTTTTACGGAAAGATCGCCGCCGGCGATCCGATCCTCCTCCCCGAGCATCGGAAGGGATTCATCACCGTCGACCGTCGCTTTCTGCCGTCGGAAGACGTGTTCTGGTTCAAGATCGAGGGCGAGAGCATGATCGGCCGTGGCATCTTCGATGGCGACTTCGTGATGATTCAGCCCGGATCGGAAGTCGAGGAAGGGATGATCATCGCCGCGCGCCTCGGCGAGGATGCCACGATAAAGACGTACACCTTCCGCGACGGACACGTCGTGCTCGTGCCGGCCAATCCGGAGGAGCAGGAGATCGTCGTGAATGATGGCGACGACTTCGCCATCATCGGCAAGGTGTGCGGGGTATTCCGGCCGTTCCAGGAAGTGCAGCAGCAAGAGGAACTCTCGCTGGCGGAGTAACGCTCAGGGAATCTGCGGGGGCTCCTGCGGGGGCGGCGGGGGCGGAGGCGGCGGCGCCGCCGTCGCCGGCTGATTGGCGTTCGGATCCTGCAGCGCCTGTTGCTCGGCCTGTTGCTGGGCGTGCTTCGCCGCGAGCTCCGCCTTGTGCTCGCGATCCTTCCGCTGACGAATCTCCTTCACGGCGATCTTGAACTCGTCGTTGTCCATCGCGCGCTGCGCGTTCAGGAATATTTCCTGGCGCTGGCTTTCCTTCATCCGGTCGTTCTGATATCGCGCCGGATTGCCCTGCACGTTGAGCGGTAGCAGCGCGAGTAGCGCGGTTGGCAGCGCGAGCTTGCCGAGATAGATCTTCTGGGAATCCATGCCGTACTTCTGGCCGTTCTTCTCGAACGTCCAGTCGCCCGGCTTCTTTCCGCTGTTGTAGAGCGCCATGGAGTCGTTGTGCGCGAACACGCGCGTCGAGATCGCGCTGTCCAGTCGCTCCGCCTGCGTCTTCGGCGCGTAGTAGATCGGCCCCGTGGGCGCCCACACGCGCGGATCTCCATACGACGGTGACACACCCTCCCCCTGTCCGCCGGCGCCTACCACTGGCCCGGCACCCGATGGCGGCTCGGTGCTCACGGGCGCCGGAGGCACGGTGGTCGGAATCGTCGTCGGCGCCACCAGTGGACGCGCGCGCGTCTTGCCGCGCACCGGAATGTTGTCCCCGCCACTCTGCGCCTTCGTGCTCGCGGGGGATGGCGCAGCGAGGTAAGTGATGTGCTCGACCTTCGGCGGCTCCCCGTGCTGCATCGTGAGCCACTGCCTGATCGGATTCGGAATCGACAGGACGAGAACGAGCGCCGCGCCCACCACGATGTGGAGGGCGATCGAGACGAGGAGTGACCCGTCGAAGCGGCGCTCACGCGACTTCACGTTATTCTCACTTCGCGGCCGCGAGCAAATCGTTCAGGACGCGACCCGCGTGAACCGCGGCCTCCGCGATGCGCGCTGGAGGCGCGATGAACGAGATGCGGAAGAACCCCTCCCCTCCCGCGCCGAGTGCCGATCCAGGCAGTACGACCACTCCTTCCTCGGTCAGAAGACGCTCGGCGAACACCGCGCTCGGCAGTCCTTCGGGAAGCGGCAGCCAGAGATACATCGTCGCCTTAGGTGCTACGCACGGAAAGCCCGCTTCGTTGAAGGCGGCCACTGCAGCATCACGCCGCTCTACAAAGATTTTCAGATTCCCCGGAAGAAATGTTTCCCACGCGTCGAGCGCGGCGACTCCCGCGGCCTGCACGGCCATGAATTGCCCCGTGTCGACGAACGACTTCACCTTCGCGAGGGTGCCCACGATCTCGGGGCTGCCCACCGCCCAGCCGCAGCGCCACCCCGTCATGTTATACGTCTTCGACAGCGAATGGAATTCGATCGCGACGTCGCGTGCTCCCTCGATCTCGAAGATGCTCGGCGGCACGTACCCATCGAAGGCCAGCTCGGAGTACGCGTTGTCGTACACGAGCAGAATGTCGTGCTCGCGGCAGCGCTGGACGGTGCGCTCGAGGTAGTCGCGCGGCGCGATCGCCGCCGTGGGATTATTCGGGTAGTTGAGATACACGAGGCGCGTGCGGCGCAGCACATCACCTGGCACGTCGTCGAGCTCGAGCAGAAAGTTCGTGCGCGGACGCAGCGCGACGGTATGCACGTCGCCCTCCGAGAGCAGCGATCCGCCGAGGTACGCGAGGTAGCCGGGCTCGGGGATGAGTGCGATGTCGCCGGATCCGACGTACGCGAGCGCGAGATGTGCGATCCCTTCCTTCGAGCCGATGAGCGGCACGACCTCTTTCAGCGGATCGAATATCAAACCGAAGCGGCGGAGCATCCAGCGCGACACGGCATCGCGAAACGCGGGAAGCCCGAGCCCGAATCCATACCGGCTCATCGCCGGCGTGCGCGCCGCCTTCTCGAGCGCCTCCACTGCCTCCACGGGTGGCGCGAGATCGGCGTCGCCCGCGCCGAGATCGATCACGTCGACGCCTTTGGCGATGAGGTCCCGCTTCTTCTGCGGCATCGATGCGAGGAGGTAATC